>JALTUB010000028.1 GCA_027047745.1 Sulfurimonas sp. | reverse complement strand
GTAGGAGGACCTGATGGCATCTCTACAAACTTAATACTCGTACCTTTATAAATTTTTTCACATCGCTGTTGTACTATCGGTCTTAGTCTATGAACCATCATAAATGAGGGTTCCTCTCTTTCCTTTTTATCTGTAAGATTCACAACCATCTCTGCTTGATTTTTTAAAGACTTAAATTCACTCCCTTTTACAAGCCCTGCATAATCAAGAGGAGCACCCTGTCCCACAAACATCTCCATATTTTTAATGTTTTCCTCTTTTTTGAGTATATCACTGACACAGTTTAAGACATCTTTCGTCTCCTTTACCGTCGAATTTGTTGCAGTATCAACATATATGCTAAAGGTATTTGCACTTTTACCAGGTAACATTTTTGCTAATACTAATTTAGTTGGTATCATACCTACAGCCACAATTAGGGACAATAGTACAATAATACTAACCTTGCGTTGCTTGCGTTTAGAACTTATTATTTTATAAATTAAATCTTTCATACTAATGATGTCCTTTTACACGCTTAATAATTTTTTTTGCTAAATAAGGAGCAAAAACATATGCTACAAAAAGTGAAATAGCTAATGCTACGGGGACATTAAGGGGAATTGGTAACATAAACTGCCCCATCATTCCTCCTACAAACGCCATGGGTATCATAGTGAGCATAATAGCAATCGTTGCGATATTTGTTGAAGGTCCTATTTCATCTGTAGCTTCAATAATAATCTGGTCAAAATCCTGATCTTGTGTCTCTTTGAGGTGCATTCGCCTATGAATATTTTCAATCACAATAATCGCATCATCAACAATGAGTCCTAATGAGAGTAAAAAAGCAAAAAGTGTAATTCTATTTATTGTCTGATCACTTATAAATGCAATAAACAGAGTACCAGCTAGTATCATAGGAACAGCAATTGTTACAACCAAAGATTCTCTCCAACCAAGAGCAGGAATAAGTATAAGTGATATGATGGCAATAGTCAGTGCAAGATGATGTACAAGTTCATTTACTGCTTCATTTGCCCTATGACCATAGTTTCTTGTAATTATATATCCTAAGCCCATGTTATCAAGTTGTGTGTCATACTCTTTGAGTTTATCAAGTGCTTTTTTTGCCAAAGTTACAGCATTGCTCCCTTTGAGTTTTGAGATTGTCAGTGTCACTTGATCTTTTGTTTTGCTAAAAGGTTCCCCATCAGCCTTATATGAAATCAAGGCTTCTTTATAGTTTTGTATATCATAGTAATACTCTACCTTTGCTATATTTCTTAAATAAATTAAAGAGCCTTGATATTTTGCAACAACTAATGCCTGTAAATCCTCTATGGAATTAATGGCATTTTTAACCCCAAACACAATAAGTTTGCCCTTTTTACTCGGTAGATCAATCTCAGGAGAATTCTTCGCTATTGCTTGAATGGCATGCACCACCTGTCCAATAGAGATATGATATGCCGAAAGTTTATCTAAATCAAAAAGGACATTGAACTGTGGTCGTTTTGCACCTTTTAGCGTTGTTTTTGATATATTTTGAATTGCATTAATATCTTGTTGTATCTCTTTTATCTGTTTATAAAGTTTTATATGGTCTATTCCCAACTCTTTTTTCTTATAAAAAGCTACTGTAACGATGGGTACATCAATATCAATGTCAAAAGGCTTCACAATAGGATTCATAGCACCCCCAGGTAGGGAATCCATATTTTGCATGACTTTATCATAAAGTTTTAAGTTTGAACTCTCTCTATCTTCGCCTAATTTGTACTGAATATTGAGCATTCCAACATTATGCATAGCTGTAGAATATATATCTTTTACACCCTTAATCTCGCTAATTTTACGCTCTAAAGGTTTCAGTACTGCATTATCTATTTCATCTGGGGATGCCCCTGGCATTGGAACAATGATTGAACCACCGCTTACAGCAATTTGAGGATCTTCTTCCCTCGGCATAACTTCAAGTGATACATACCCTAAAACTAGAATAGCAATAGCCAAAACTGGCGTTAAAGGATTTTTCAAAAATGCCCTTGAAAGATAACCAGCAATATTCTTTATTTTTATGTCTTTCATTTTGAATATCCTTAAAACTCTATAAGTTTATTTTATATAAATATCTATAAATTTACATATAATTCTTTTTCTTTTTCTCTATATATCTATAATTATTTACTATAATACACACATTCTATAAAATAATAAAAATTAATATGATTATAACTGACTTATATTGATAAAATTGCTATGCTTAGTCGTACATTACTCAACTCAAAGGAGAGAGATATGAAAAAAATAGTTTTTATTTCACTTATATTAAGTTCTATATTTATGACATTAAATGCCAAAAATATTGATGCGTCTATGCTAGTGAAAAAAAAGAGTCTTATTTATATGCAAAATTCTGGTGAACTTTTTACTGGAAATGCCTATTATTTTTTTAAAAATGGAAAAACAAAAAAAATTGTTCCCTATTATCAAGGAGAGATTGATGGTCGTCTCTGTGCATGGAGAAAAGATAGAAGTATCAAAACTGTTGCATATTTCAGAAAGGGAAAGCAGGATGGTGAATACATTGCAAAATATTCAAATGGGAAAAAAGCTATTGTAGCGTATTTTCGAGATGGTAAACAAGACGGAGAAGTCCTTACATGGTATAAAAATGGAAGAAAAAAATCATCTGCCTACTATAAAAATGACATCCAAAATGGAGAGGCAAAAACATGGTATGAAAATGGAAATTTAAAAACTGCTGGCTACTACAAAAATGGTAAAAAAGACGGCATCTATAAAATGTGGGATAAAAATGGTAAACT
>JALTUB010000027.1 GCA_027047745.1 Sulfurimonas sp. | reverse complement strand
ATCAATGACTTCATCTGCTATAGGCTACTTTAACAAACTGATTTTAAAAGACAAGATAAATATACGAATGAATATCGGAAATCATCAACTTATAGAACTCTTAGAAGATCTAAATCTTAAGAAGTTATTTAAAGTACAAAAGGCATAGGTTATGAATATTAAAACTAAACTCAACCTGATAACTGCCATAGTATTATCATTTTCAATCACCATAATAACACTTGCAATAAATAGTGGGTTATCTCAAAGGGCTGTTATTACACAAGCAAAAGAGTTAAATGTATTATCTCAAAAACTGAGTCTTCTCATCCATGAAACACAAAAAGAGCGTGGAGCGAGTGCTGGTTTTCTTGGCTCTAAGGGAACAAAATTTGTTGAAATTTTACCAAAACAGAGACTCTTAACAGATGATAGAAACAAAAAACTTAGCTCTTATATCTCACAACTAAACTTAAAAGATTTTTCTAAAGAGTTACAAAATGAAATCTCATCTTTTCGTTTAGATATGAGTAAGATTAACACTATTCGTAAGAGAGTTGATAACTTGCAGATAAGCGTTAAAGATGAAGTAAAATATTATACAGCTATGAACAAAAAAATTTTAAATATTGTAGCCCTAACAGCTAAACTAGCTGATAATCCTGAGCTTGTAAAATCTCTCGATGCTTATACTAACTTTTTAAAATCAAAAGAGAGAGCTGGGATAGAGAGAGCCGTTTTAAGTGGTACTTTTGCAGCTGATAAATTTGGAGCTGGGATGTTCGCAAAGTTTATAACACTTCTTGCTGAGCAAAATGCTTATATGGACTCATTTTTAAGTATGGCAACAGAAGACTCTAAAGCTTTTTATAACAAAACAATGAACTCTCCTATTGTAGCCGAAGTTGATAAGATGAGAGCAGTTGCAAAAGCCAAAGCACAGATAGGTGGTTTTGGAATAGATAGTGAGGTATGGTTTAAAACAATCACTAAAAAAATAAATCTGCTTAAAAAAGTTGATGATGAATTGGCTACTCAAAACAACCTACTACTGGAAAAAATAGCTTCAGACTCAAAAAATGCTACTATGATTACACTTATAAGTTATATCTCTTTTTCTATCATGATTTTCATCATCATTCTTATCATCAGCAGAGGTGTTAATAAAAGTGTAAATAGCAGTTTAGAAAAGATACAATGTGTCTCAAATAGTCTTGATTTAACTTGCAATGTAGAAGTTGAGGGAACAGACGAGATTTCTCAAATATCAAAAGCATTACACACTATGATAATCGCTTTTAAGAAAAGTGTTTATAGTGCGCAAGATGTAGCAATCACTTCAGCAAATGAGGGAAAAAAGCTAAGTAATATTGTAGATACACTCAATAAAAACTCCAACGCAGAAAAGGAGAAAATTTCCTCAGTAAATACTCTTGTATCTGAGATAGGAGCAAAACTTGATGAAGTTGAAGAGTCTAGTATCAGTGTTACAGAAGATTTATTTACAACTTCTACTTTTTTAGATGAGTTTGTCTCAAATCTTGATGCTGTTGTTTCATCTATCGAACAAGGAAATGCTGAACAACAAGAACTTGTTCAAAAAGTTTCAGAACTAACAGAACAGGCTAAAAATATCAAAGATGTTTTAGCAATCATATCAGACATAGCAGATCAAACAAACCTCCTTGCTCTAAACGCAGCCATTGAAGCAGCAAGAGCTGGTGAACATGGACGAGGTTTTGCTGTTGTTGCAGATGAAGTTCGTAAACTAGCAGAGAGGACACAAAAAAGCCTTAGTGAGATAAGTGCTAGTGTAAACCTCATCACACAAAATGTTGGTGAAATTTCAGAAGACACTATAAAATCATCAACTAACATGAACAATATTTCAATCTCTGCACAAGAGATGATTAACTCTTCTAACCAAACAAAAGAGAATGTATCTGTAACACAAAACAAATCAACAACAGTAATGCATCAAAGCACTTACATTGCTACAAAAACAAAGTCACTTATAACTATTATGGACGAGATGATAAAAATATCATCACAAAATTCAGCGCTTAGAACAGATGTTGAAGATGCTGTAACTGCACTCTTTGATGATTCTAAGAAACTTCAAGATGAACTAAGTAAGTTTAAAATTTAATGCCACTAAAAAAGAAAATACTGGAACTAGAAACAAAACAAGAGTACAGTAAATATCAAGAAAAACTAGGACTAGAAAAAGAGCTTCTTATACTAAGAAATGATTTTTACTACCAGATGACAGCTATTTCTAAAGAGTCTGTATCTCTTATAGACTTTTTGTATAAACCTTTAGACATCATGAGTGGTGATGCTTATACAGCAAGAAAAATCGATGAGTACAGAACTTTTTACTTTATCATAGACGGTATGGGAAAAGGTCTCTCAGCATCCTTAACTGCTATGACTATGGCATCTTTTACCAATCACATGATAGATAAAATGATAGAGAGTGACCATTTTGATTTGTATCTCTTAGTATTTGAAACACTTCACTACATACAGAAGATATTGCTAGAAGAAGAAGCACTAGCTATGGACTATATCATCATTGATGATGAAAATCTAACTATGGATTATGCTAAATTTGCTATGCCTGTATCGCTCATGCAAAACTCTAAAGGTGAGATTATACGATTGAAGTCAAATAACCCTCCTATTAGTAAATATGGTGATGATTTTAGAGTTTCTAGTCATGATATAAGCGATATAGATAAGTTTCTTTTTTATAGTGATGGCATAGTTGAAAACAGTACCATTTATGAGGACAAAACTTATGCTGACTTTATAGAAGAAGATTTCAAATT
>JALTUB010000026.1 GCA_027047745.1 Sulfurimonas sp. | reverse complement strand
CTGATAATACAGAATCTACAATCATACCTTCAGTTTCTAAATCTTGATACTGCGTTTCATCTAATTTTATATTTTCAGAAACCAACTGACAAACTTCTAGCGAGTAGCCTATTTTTTCTATTTCTGAACTACTATTTTCTATACTTAGTAGTATATCTCTTATCTGTTCTATCATTTTTTCTCCACTATGATGCTATCTTTATACTCTTCTATAACATCTCCTATTTCAGTCTTTATAATTTCACCAGATTTATCTTTTATGTGTATGAAGTAAAAACTATTTTTATCTACAGAAAAGCCTATATTCCATTTATTACCCTTTTCATTGCAATTTGGAAAAATATCTTCTGGGTTTTTATCTATTTTTATCTTATAACTTGTTCTTCCGTTATCAAAAAAGAGTGTTGGCTTGCCACTTCCTGTTACTTTATGCTTGCTGTATTGAATAGTCTTTTCAGTTACCACATCACCTTTTTTAAATATAATATCTCTCACTTCCTCGCGTTCACTATTACTATTTATATAATAAAACACTATTCCTATTGTCATAGGATAAGTCTCATCTAGCTCCACAAACTCATTTGCTATAAGTGTAGCACCTTTTGAGATAGCAAGTGTTGTATCTTCAAGGGTAAAGTGTGTCTCAAATCTTCTATCGCTTTCTGTTTTAGAGTTAAAAAAGTCCTTAACTGCTCTTTCAGATAAATAGTAGTTAGAAAATCCACCTACCATTATGATTCTAAATTCATCGTGATTATTTACATTTATGCCATACACTTTAAAGTACTCTTCTATCTCCTTTAGAGATGTTGTAATGTCATTCACTAGAAGTTCATCAAAGCATTTCACTAAGATGGATGGCTTGATGGAGATTTTACCCTCATCACATCTAAGAGAAAATATTTCTCTATCTAGTTTTTTACTTTTTTCATATTGAGAAACATATTTTTTTATACTTTTTCTGTTATTTATCTTTTCTCTTTCAAAGTCCACTAAAAGCTCATGGTACTCTTGTGAGTTTTTTTGAAGTTTTTTCTTAAAAGTTTCTTCATATACAGACATAACAACAAGTTCATCATAAGCTACACCCGCTTTTCCTATGGAGTGATTATCTTTGCCTTTTCCTGTTCTCTCTAAAGTCTTTATAGCATCATTACTCGCTTCAAGAAGTGTTATATCAAGTGTACCACCACCATAGTCAAAAACCAAGAGATGCCCATCATAAGAAGTGCTATTTCTTTTTTTATAGTTGTCTATAAAGTATGCTCCTGCAGCTACTGGCTCACTTATAAGTTTTTTAAGTGGAAGTTTTAACTCATCTGCTATCTCTTTTATGATAGTTCTTGCTTGCATATCATCTTGTATCCAAATCTCTGGAACAGTCAATACTAAAGAGTTTATTTTATCTATATTTTGCTCTTCTTTATATGTTTGAAGTAAGGTTTTTAGATAAATTTTTGCTATCTCTTTTGGTGATCTATCTTTGTAGTTGTAGTTTGCTAATTTTTTGGTATTTGTTTCATAAAGAAGGATTTTGAAGTTTGTAAAAGTTTGTGAATCTTCTCGTACTAAACTACTTTTTGCCTCTTCACCTATGTATATATCATCATCTTCTATAGATAGACAAGAAGGTATATAGTTGTTTCCATCTGCTCCACCCATCTTCCATGCTTCTATGGTTTGTGTTGCTTCGTTGTAAAAACTTACGATGGAGTTAGTTGTCCCAAAATCTAAACCTATTACTTTCATAAACCACTATCCTCTTTGTAAACTTTTTACTTTTTCAAAATCTCTTACACTCTCATCACCAGTATTATTATGCTCTGTACCAGTAGCACATTGTGGCGTTTGACACTCAACTCCACTTTCACTTAGCCTTTGCATCATATTTTTAAGTCGAGTCTGTTTAAACGACTCATCACTATCTTTATCGAAAAAGTGAATGTCTAGTCTGTTTTCTCTATTATCTACTGGGGTTATTATAGTAACTACTTCATCCCCTGAAATATTTGTCATTTTAAGATGTATAGAAGCTCTTTCATCTTCTCCTTCAAAACAACTATCTGCTAAGTTAAATCCACTGCTATCAAGTGACTCAATTATATCACTAGCCATATCACTTCTTAGTTGTGATAAGATTATTGCTTCTTTTGCTTTTTGAGTTAGGCTTTCAGCATCTGTTTGCAACTTAGAAGACTCATCTATCAATTCTTTAAAGTTCTTAATATCCATTGCTTCACTATGTGTTAAGAGATTTTGCTGACTGATAGCTAACTCTTTTAAACTTGAGAGTTGTCCATTGCACCAGAAATCTATATCTACTTCCAACTCTTCACTTCCATTTTCTACATCAAAAGCAAGTTTTAGAGTTGTTTGAGCATCACATGTAGCTATGAGCTTGGCGTTTGACTCTACAGCTTGCTCAAAATAAGCACTCCACTCATTTTCAAGTTGTTCTAGTTTCATCTTTAGTTCACAAGCTTCTTGCCATAGTGCTTGAGAACCACTAATTGAAGATTCATATACTGCATTATCTATATTGAGTTGGCTTATTTCATACTTCTGTTGTAGTTTAGCATACTCATTTGGTATAAACTTTTCATGTCTAAAGCTATCTATAGCACTAAGAGCATTCTCTGCTTCACTTAACCATGCTAAAGCTTGACTTCTTTTATTTGCTTCTTTAGCTTCTATACTCTCTATAAGATTATCTATCTTATTGTCAAGTCTTTGAATATTCGCTTCTTGTCTTTTACTTTTTTGTTTTTTTTTTTTTATCTGATTGTTAAAATCACTTCGAAGTTGATGTTCTTGCCTCTCTAGTTG
>JALTUB010000025.1 GCA_027047745.1 Sulfurimonas sp. | reverse complement strand
GAGTGGTTGAGATGATTGGCCCGATGAGTTCTATCATAGATTTTTTAACTACTTGTGGCATTGTGAGTTCTGGTTCTTTGTTCATGATGACCTCAACATTCTCAACAACCAAAATAACATCATCAACGACAATCCCAATAGCTAAAATAAGCCCAAAAAGTGTTAAGAAGTTGATACTAAAACCACCTGCAAGTTGCATCGCCATAAATGTACCTATGAGTGAAACGGGGATAGCTACTGCCGCGATAACAGTAGGCCTCCAAGAACCTAAAAATATAAATATAATAATAATAACAAGTGTAACAGCCATAAAAAGATTGCTAACAACATTGTCAATCGCAACTTTTACATACTTTGTTGTGTCATAAGGAATAGAGTAAGTAACACCATCTGGAAAACGACTCTCTAATCTTTTCATAGTCTTCTCTATATTTTTACGAATATCAAGAGCATTGGCTTCACCGAGTTGATACACACCTATAAGTCCAGCTGGTTTTTTCGCACTAATAGCATTCCAATCATAACTTTCACTTCCAAGTTCGATTTTTGACACATCACTTAGATGTACTAAAGAGCCATCTTTTTTATACTTTAGCACTATATTTTTAAACTCTTTTACATCTGTAAGTTTTCCTTGTGTTGTAAGTGTAAACTCTTGTTTTTGGTTCTCAAATGTTGGATTTCCTCCGATTTTTCCTATAGACGCTTGTTTGTTTTGGCTTTTTACTGCTTTTATAACATCCATTGGCGTCATGTTAAGTGCTTTTAGTTTATTAGGATTGAGCCAGATACGAATAGAATACTTCTTCTCACCCATATTTTCAGCTTTACCAACACCATGGATACGCTTTATCTCATCTAAAACATTTATATTTACAAAGTTAGAGAGAAAACTTCCATCATATCTTTTGTCGCCATTGATAGAGATAAGACAAACTAAAGATGGAGACTGTTTATTGACTATTACCCCTCTTTGTGTAACTTCAGCAGGCAGAGAAGCTGTAGCAGTTGAGACTTTATTTTGTACATCAACAGCCCCTATATCTATATCATATCCTGGTTCAAAGTAAACATTGATATTGCTTCTTCCACTTGAAGTAGAAGAAGAATCCATATAGATAACACCCTTGATACCATTAAGTTTATCTTCTAAAACACGCGTAACTGTGTCTTCGACTATAAAAGCATCAGCCCCTGTGTAGGTAGCACTTACACTTACAGTCGGAGGTGCAACATCTGGATACTCAGAGATAGGCAGAACAAGCATAGAAACAAGTCCACCAACGATAATTATCAAAGAGATTACGATAGCTAAAATCGGTCTTTTTATAAAAGTTACAGAAAACATAGATTATTTCTTTTGTGGTATTAAATTGTTGTTTTTTAAAATAGCATTGATTCCATCTGTTTGTGTTTTATCTGTTGCTTTTACAGTTCTGCCACTTTTTAGTTTAACAAGTGAAGAGATGATAAGTTTATCCCCATCATTTAAACCACTTTTTACACTTACATAATATTTACTTGAGTAACCTGTTTTTATATCCACTCGTTTTGCTTTAGAATTTTTATCGACAATATAAACAAATTTACCAAGTTGGTCAGAAAAGATAACTTCAGGAGGTATCATCAAAAACTTATATTTATCATTTATAAAAATATTAACATACACAAAAGTTCCTGGTAAAACTTTTTTGTCTTTGTTGTCTATAGTCGCACGCATACTGACAGTTGAAGTTAGTGGATCTACTACATTGTTCTCAAAATCAACATATCCATCAAGGCGAAGTTTTTTTTGTGTGCCTTGGACTTCTATAAAAGCATAAGGTTTTTCTATATTTCTATATTTTTGAAAAAGTCTTACATCGTTTTGTGATGGAGAAAAGTAAGTATATATTGGATTTGTACTTACTATAGTTGTAAGAAGTGTTGACTCACCTTGACCTACTAAGTTTCCTACATCTACATGTCTTGCACTTGTTCTTCCACTTATAGGTGCTTTTATAATTGTGTAGCCTAACTGTAGTTTTGCTTTTGTTATCTCTGCTTCATCACCTGCTATTGCAGCTTTAAGTCCTGATTGTTTCGCTTGGTACTGTTCAAGTGTTGCACGAGGGGCAAGTCCTTCATGAACCAAAGGTTTGTATCTGTTTACATCAGCAATAGCAAGTTCTAAAGAAGCTTCATCTTGCTGCTTTTTCGCTTTTGCTACATTTAATGTAGCAATATATTCATCTTGTTGAATTTTGAAAAGCTTATCGCCTTTTTTAACATATGCACCATCTTTAAAGTATATTTTTTCAAGTATCCCAGATACTCTTGCTCTAACATCTTGTTCACTACTCGCTTTTGTCATACCAGTGTATTGTTTCCATATTGGTACAGCTTCTTTTTTAACAGTAATAACATTGACATTTAGAGGAGGAGTTACTTTTTTAGTTTGAACTTTCTTCTCCCCAGAACAAGCACTTAATAGGATAACTGAGAATATCAAAATAAGATTAAAACTCTTATAATTTAAAGTATTTGGCATAAAAAACCTTTATTGTATTGAGCCATTTGCAGATTCCCACAAAAGTAGCTAATTTAATCTTTTTGTAGTTCAAAAAGTTGAAATCTAATTTCAGATAGGTTATAATTTTTTACGACAAAAATTTAACAGAAAAGAGATTCAACTTATGTCTAAAATTATACCAACTCTATCAAAAATGTGGCTTAAAGTAGCGAACCTTAAAAACTCACTTTTTCCAGAGTTAGAAGAGAGTTTGAGAATAGAAGAGTTTAGCTCCAAGGAATCCAAACTCATAAGAGTTCTTGATTTTGCAGAGA
>JALTUB010000024.1 GCA_027047745.1 Sulfurimonas sp. | reverse complement strand
TTGTAGATTCATATTCACGCAAACCTCTTGGAAGACCCTATCTAACACTGGCAATAGATGTTTATTCAAGAATGGTTGCTGGTTTTTATCTTTCCTTACAAGCGCCTGGATATTTTAGCGTAAGTCAATGTCTTTACAATGCTTTTTTACCAAAAGATGATTTTCTCAAAAAACAAGGGGTTGAGGGCGAATGGGAAATCTATGGTATCCCTTCAAAATATGCAGTTGATAATGGAAAAGATTTAATTGGACTTGATATGCAGCGTGTCTGCGATGAACTTGGTATGACGATGGTACGAAGACCTGTCGGACGTCCGCAATACGGAAGCCATGTAGAGAGAGTCTTTGGAACAATCAACAAAGAAATCCATAATTTACCAGGCACTACCTTTTCCAATATAACAGAAAAAGGGGAATATGATTCGATTAAAAATGCCACCTTTACACTAGAAGAGATCACAAAATGGCTTACAGAGTTCATAGTAAATATATATCATAAACGCTATCATCATGGCATACATATGACTCCGCAACAAAAATATCATTTAGGTATTTTTGGTGATGATAATAATCCAGGAACTGGACTTCCTCCAATTGTAGAAAATCCAGAATCGATTAGAATAGCTTTGCTACCGACTTTTTACCGAACTGTACAGAAAAACGGAATTACTCTTGACGGCATCACTTACTATTCAGATATCCTTCGAACTTGGATCAATAAAACAGACGATAAGGACAATAAGCTTAAATTTAAAATCAAAAGAGATCCTCTTAGTATCAATAAACTTTACTTTTTTGATCCAGAGTTAAAAGAGTACTTTGAATTAAACTATAGAAAACTTCATGCTCCAAATATGACAATTTGGGATCTTCATGCTGCAAAACGATATCTCCAAGAACATAACATCAAAAATCCGAATGAAGATGATATTTTTGATGCACGTGAAAGATTAGCAGCCATTGAAAAAAGAGCTGTTGAAGAGACTAAAAAACAAAAACTCCGAAAAAGTAAAACACCCAAAAGAACTGAGATCGAAGCCAAGATTAAATCAAAACAGAAAGTTCAATCAGAACCACTATCTGAAAAGATTGATGATGCCTTTGATGATCTCTTTAATGACATCAAAATATTTAATATAAAAGAGTAATTTATGAGCCTTGAATTAACAGAAGAAACAAAAAAACTCCTAAATTATTCTGATGAGGATAGAATTGCGTATATTAATCAAGAGTACTGGATCGATTATCCTATTGCACAAGATATCTTAGCAAGAATAGAAGATCTTTACAATTACGGGTACGGTAAAACACGTACAGTCAGCATCTTACTGGTTGGTAGCAGTAATAATGGAAAAACATCTCTTTTGAAACAATTTATCGACAAACATCCACCTTACGACTATAACATTGAAGGGGAACAACCTGATTGGATTACAGATGAGTTCTTTGATAAATATACCGGTATAGGAATACCTGTCTTATATATTATTTCTCCAACAGAACCAAGCGAAACAAGACTTTACAGCATTATCCTAGAACAATTAAATATTCCATATAAAAATAGAGATTCTTTAGATGTAAAAGCCCGACTTGTTGAGTATTATCTCAAAGCTTTAAATGTAAAAATACTTATTATAGATGAGATACACAACATCCTTAACGGTTCACCTGCACGACAAAAACAGATTATGAGTGCTATAAGGGACCTAAGCAGTAAACTAAAAATGCCTGTTATTTTAGCCGGAGTCAAAGAAGCTTTACGTGCAGTCAATACTGAAGATCAGATTAGCAGCAGATATCGACCAGAGTACCTTACAAAGTGGAAAATGAATAAAGGGTATGTCAGTTTATTAGCAACAATAGTGAGTAAATTACCTCTTAAAAAACAATCAACCATCTTAAATAAAAACGATGCCAATGAAATTCTCAAGATTTGTGATGGCTATATCGGTGAAATAGTAAACCTTATCAAAGCATCTGCTGTTTATGCAATCAAAACGGGTTCTGAAAGAGTCTCCATTCAAGAGATCAGAGATTGTGGTTACAACACTCTTCAGAATGTTCATAAAACGATGAACCTCAAAGATATATGATTAAGAAAATAAAGATCCCTGAATTAAGAAATAAAGACTTCCTAATCATACCTATTCCTCTAGCAGACGAGCTATTAACTTCATGGATCGTTCGTACGGCATACGCCCACAGAATCCATCCACATACTTTTACAAATTTATATTTTAATTTTCGTCCACATGCGTTTTTTTTGACTGAAACTGACATTACTTTAACAAAATCAATGATTAATACTATTAAGAAAAAAACTTATAATAAAATTGATGTTCAATCTTTAATGTTAAAGACATATGCTGGATACCTACAAGAAGAAATTTATGACAATCCAAGCCCTTTTATTACACATTTGAAATTTTGTCCAGTTTGTTTACGAGAAGACAAAGTGCCTTACTTCCGAAAAAAATGGCGTCTGGTCTTTTATAATATCTGTCATAAACACAAATGTAGACTACATGAGCATTGTCCAAACTGTCAAAAAGAACTTGATATTTCAAAAATGTACGACAATGAACTACCTTTTACATATTGTGGTCATTGTGGCTTTGAGCTGAGAAAAAGCAGAAAATTACCAATTCATAAAAAATACATTTCAAGCTTAAAATATCAAGATGAGATCTTTAAAACTCTTCATAATGGGTACATAGTACTTGGACAAAAACCAATATACTCATTCCTCTTTTTTAAAGTATTTCTAAAACTATCAAAACTTATTTTACTTGATAAAAAAGTTCAGTTTATCAATAAACATCCTTTGTATAA
>JALTUB010000023.1 GCA_027047745.1 Sulfurimonas sp. | reverse complement strand
TTTCTTTGTGCATGTGCTAAAGCATGTTCAAAAGACTCTATAACACTTAATCTATTGGGTATCTTGGTCAATGCATCATAGTAAGCAACTTGCTTGATCTCTTGAAGTAAAAACTCTTTCTTTTTTGTCTCTTTTTGAAGTTTTGTATTTAGATATTTAGTATAAATTAAAAAGAGAATTATGAGTATAAATATAAAGATAGCAGAATAAAAAAGTTCTCTATGTTGATTGATAAGTTTAACAGTCCACTGATAGTGATAATCTGTACTATGTGTACTAGGTAGTGTTAGTAAGGCAAGGGCTACCTTTCTTGATATTGCATTGTTTATATTCTGTGTTTTTGCAAAAGCCCATTCTGGATAGAGTTTTGAACTACAGATATAGGAAAAATTCTTATAGTGTTGTTGATTTAAAATAGTAATATTATCTAAACTAATTTGCTTATTTGCCACCAAGGTTTCTAAGATACCTGTGCGTATAATACCAACATCTGTTTTATTATGAATTATTGCCTCTACGACTTTCTTTTGTATACCCAAAAATAAAACATCATTTTTATTAAAATTAATCTTATGTTTCTTTTGTGTATCGTAACCTATAAGCCAACCTCCAAAACCAAGAGGAGCTACTGCTGAGAGTGTCGTATTTTTGTTTATTTGAGAAAGTTTTGTGATATGTGATGCTTTACTCGCAATTATCACAGAACCAAACTGGGTTAAATGATTTTGTTTTACTAAAGTGAGAATTTTAGATACACCTAAAGTAACCTCTAAGTCAACATACATAGCTGGTGGAGAGATAACAAAGTCAATTTTATCCTCTTTGACTGATTTTTTTAACTCTGAAAATTTATTTGGTAAAAAAGGAAGTAGTTTAAATTGATATTGAGGTAGTTTATTGTTTAGGTGCTTAATGGTAGGTTACCATTGTCGGATAGCTTGTTCCTGTCCATGAATAGCATCTACTGCTATTGTGATGTTTTGTGCAAAGATTACAATAGGAAAAAACAAGATAAAAAATATTAAATGCATAGTAATCCTTTAAAAGTTTTTGATTGTAGCAAAATAATCTTTGGAAAATTCTTTAAATATTTTAAACAGTTTACTTTGATATTTATTTTTGTGATAGACAACAAAAAGTTCTCTCTCAAACGATATGTTTTTGAGTTTTACTTCAAAGAGTTCTCCTCTTTGTAGCTCTTTTTCAACAGAAAAACGAGATATGCATGTAATTGCGTCAAAATTCTTTGAAAGTAAGCCTTTTATCTCTACAAAACCTGAAAACTCCATATAAATATTAATCTCTTTTGCAAGATTACCAAGTCTTTTTAAAAACATTTCTCTTGTTCCTGAACCTTCTTCTCTTAAAAGCCATTTTTTTGAAAATAATTGGTCTATGTAAAACTCTTTATTAGCTAGATTTTTATCTCCAGATACGATGATTAGAGTATCTTTTCCAATGTTTTCTTTAATTAAATTTATCTCATTTATAGAAGTTTCTATAAAACCTATATCTATATCTCCTGCTAAAATACTTTTAACAATTTTTGAAGAGTTTGAAATCTCTTTTTCTATATGTATATTATTGTTCTCTAATAAAAAATCAAATGTTATTTGAGGCATTATGCATGCACCAATAGTTCTGCTTGAAGCTACTTTTAAAATACCTGAGAGCTTATTTGTTGTAAATATATTTTGTGCATCTTTAAGTGCTAAATAATGTTTATATGTTTCTTCTTTAAAAAGCCGCCCTCTCTCATTTAATATTAATTTTTTTCCTATTCTATCAAATAATGGTTCAGTAAGTTTTTTTTCAAGAGATTTTATAGCTAAGGAAATTGCTGATTGACTAATATCTATTTTTTTAGAGAGCTGAGATATATGAGGATTTTCAGCCAAATAGTAAAATAGTTCCAATTCTCTTAAAGTCATTTAAATTTTCCCTTGTTTTTCTTATATAAATTATTATTATTATATCAAATTTTTCTTTTTATTGGTAGTTCTCCATGGTGTAGTTAAAGAGATGAATGATGTTATCTCTTTTTCATGAGATATTTTTAAGAAGTTGATGATACTATCTAATATATGCCCATTTGTAATATGTATGTACTGAGTGCTGCATCATATCTTTTAAACCAAGCATATGCTTGTACTCATGCTTGAGCAACTACTGTTACCATTGAAGTAACGACCATACTTTATTTTTGTGAGGTGTGAGACTTTGAGTTTGATTCTCAAGAGTAGGCGAATATATTTCTTCTCACCATACTCCAAGATAAGAATGACTGCTAATAGATTCTGTCCCCAAACATACTTACTTCTATTATGTTTTTGTGCATGGTCATAATCCCAATAACCATTTGGTACTTTCTTATTTCTTGAACGAAAGATAAATCTATCATCTATTGCTACATAGACTCGTATTGGTTTGTGTGAGATATGTCATATCACTCTTGAGCAAGGCTATGATCATATCAAGCATTAGAAGTTTGTTTTTATTACTTGCAAAATATAAAATTATTGCAAGAAGTGGAAGAAGAAGTATTTGGATGGAAGAGCCTTTTTTAATATTTAAAAAGCAAGTTTAGTTCCTTTACTTTTACTGAAATATTGGAAAGTGTAAGCTATAAAGTTTTATATTTATATTATTAATTATAATATCAAGTTTTATATATTTGACATATATCATTATATAGCATATACTCATTTTACATTAGTTCACAGGAGGAAGAATGAAAAGTTTATTAGGATATTATAGCAAATTAGCTGCAATATTATTGTTAGGTGTATTTGCAGTCTCATTGCAAGCAGCACAAAAAGGTGAATCATTGTATATGC
>JALTUB010000022.1 GCA_027047745.1 Sulfurimonas sp. | reverse complement strand
TTCACCTTCAAGTACTTTTGTTTCATTATTCTGTTGTACTAATTGATTTTTCAAAATTTCTCCTTTGTGTATTAAATAATGATTAAACACTACATTCTACTAAAGCTCATAAACTAGGCTTTAGTAGAATGTAGTAATGTAGTTTTTATTTATAGAAACTGTTTTATGCAAATTTTGCAAACCAAACATTACCAGACCCTCTTCTTGCTGATTCAAAACCCAAAGCTCTTAATTCTTTATTAAAGTTTCCTCTTCCAAGTACTTCTTCATCATGCAACTCACAATATAACTCATATTGTTTTAGAGTGTATTCAAAGGTTGTAACAATTGATTTTGAGTTTTTAGAAGTTTTAATAAAGTTTAATTCTTCCACGAATAGGCTAACAAGATTAAATCTACTTTTAAACTCTTCACATTCTTGTGTAACATATACACATTGATTTTTTATAATTTCTCTAACACCATCAATAAGCCAATGAAAAAGGATAAGTTGATTATCTAAATTCGTTAAATCAGTAACCACATCAAGACTACAAGGGATAATGACCAATGTTTCTAAAAACTTAGGCTCCTTTTTTATTTCCTTATAATCAATAAACAAATCTTCTATAACTGCGTCCTCTCTTCCGAAATGTGCAGTAACCAGGTCTTTGGGTACAATCTTGTTTAAGTATTTTATAAAAGACAAAACTAAATCATACTCTAAACCATACAAGCATATTTGTTTATCATAGTGTATATCTTTTATAAAAATTTGGGCGATAGCCTGCTGTAATGTTTTTTGTAAATCTTTTGAAGAGATAATTGCATCAAATGATTTAAATACATCATATGTTTCATTTAGATTATAATCAAGGTCAATAAGATGGGTTAAAAAGAGTCGTGGATTATGTTCTTCCAAGTTAATTCCATACTTGTTGATAGCTATAACACCATTTTGAATATTTATATGACGGAAATCATTAGACTCAACTGTTTCAAAATATACATTTTGTATAAATTGTTTTTGCAATTTCATTACAAATACCGCACTTGAAGCCATATATTTAGGGATTCCAATCTTATTTGCAACAGCTTTTAAAAACTCTCTCAAAAACTGGGTATTGATTTCTATCCATTTTTTGGAGTTATAAAAATAAAATTGTGATCCATTTCTAGCAAATACAAAATGATGCTCAAATGCACCAGCTCTAATTATTTTAGAAATCGCTACTAGATAAGCTTCTTTGGCATTCGTAGCATTGGCATTCATCGAGGTTAAAATTTCTTTCCATTCCTCATTTTCAAAGAATGGTAGTCCATTAATTAACTTCTCTAAATATATTTTTAGCTCTTTATGCTTAGTAGTGTATTTATCTTCAAATACATCCTCTGTATCGTATAGATAATTTTCTAAGTTATTTCCCATAATTAAAATACCAGACTATCTAATTGAACTTGGATTTAATGCCATAAAATCGGCTATAGCATCAACAGGAAAAACAATTCTTGGTTTTTGTGATTTACCAATTTTTTTATATAAGGGAAGTCCTGTTCCTTCTTTTAAAAGCTTATCAAGAAACGATAAACTAATCCCTAGTTCTGCAGCAGTTTCAATACGATTTAACCCAAGTTTCTTATACTTATTAAGAAGATAATCTGTATAGTATTTTTTATCAATCGCATTCTCACTTTCATCAAAAAACATAATATTCTCCTAGCACATATATTTAACAAAATGTTGTAATTTTGTATGTGTTTATAGAATTATATGCAATTATATATAAAAAGTCAAGTATTATGTTGTAAATTAGAACAATAAATATAAATTATATTGTAATTTTAGCTTAACCATGATTTTAATGTAGCTTTAATGACTCTTGATTCTTCAAGTTCTTTTTCGAGTTGTGAAATTCGTAAATACATTTTTATAGATTTTTCAACTTGCTTACTCACTTTCCCTGTAGATACTGATGATCGCAAACTACTTTCGCTTACACCTATTATATCCGCAAGTTGTTGGTATGTTAGTCTTTGCTCTGTACAAGCACTCCGTATAAGGTTATCCTCTAAACCTAATACATATTTAAGCTCATTGTTTTTATAGGTAGTTTGATATTGCTGGTATAAAATAGGAGATCTCTTTTCAACCAAGTGTTCCAGTCTAACTTTTACACCTTTTTCATCTCCATTATTATAATTGGCAAGTTTTTCTAAAAATTCTAATATCATTTGATCTGGATTGTGTGTTGTGTATGTACCTATTTCTTGCTTGGCATACACTATCCTATAAAACATAATATCACGAATAAATTCAAGTTTAGACGATATATCATCTTTTAATTTAAACATCTCAAAATTTTTTTTTATAGCCGTTTTGGGTTTGATTACATTTACTTTCATAGTTACTCTTTTTTTGTTTTAAGTAAGATAATAACATACAATAAGTGAATAAAGGATAAAATTACAACATTATTTTCTTTTATCATAATAACATTTGTATATAAATAAAGTAAGAGCTAATATCCCATACTAATTTACACTATGTTATATTATAATTCTTCTAACAATCTATCAAAATCGCTCTTATACAGTCTATCTTGAACTACTCTATATTTTTCATATTCGCTTATCGCTAAAGAGATAGCAACTTCATGAGATATTTTCCCTTTATGTTCTAAAACTTCTTTTTCGTTAAATTGTAAAAAAGCATCGAGTTTTGTAATCCAATCTTTCATATACATAACTTTTTTCTTATATGTTTGCATCTCTGCATAATCAAGGTACATAGTCACAATCCTATTGAAAAAGTCTAATTCTTCTTCAGACAGATAGTTCTTAGCCACAACAACATCGGTTTTTCTAATTTTCCCATCTGGTGCATTTTTCC
>JALTUB010000021.1 GCA_027047745.1 Sulfurimonas sp. | reverse complement strand
GCTATAGAATCAAATGCACCAAGCATAAAAAGAGCTTTTACTTCCATCTTAGATGCAACAAATGCCGCAATATTAGAACCAATGGAAAAACCTAAAAGATAAAATTTACCATACTTTTTTTCTACAAATGAGGCAATTTCAAGAGCGTCTTTAAGAAGATTTTTCTCACTTGCTACACCTTCACTTTTACCATAAGAACGATAGTTAAATGTAACAACTCTAGTATTTGGGTAAGCTTTTGAAAGCTTATTGATAGTACCTACACTATCTTGACTTCTTCCTGCAAAATACAAAATACTACTCTTTGCATCTTTAGGCTCATAAACAACACCCTCTAGTTTAATACCATCACTGTTTACTAAGCTTAACATACTGCAATCTTCGCAAATATCTTCCTCTCGATAATATGTTGGAGAAAATATCATAAAGTATTGCCATTGATAAAAAGCAAAGAATAAGATTAAAATAGTAACTAACAAAAAAGATATATAAATCATGAGTCGAATTATAGTATAATTGTGATAATAATTATAGGATGTAAAATGCAAGTATTTGGAAAATATAAAACTAACTTTGATATGGACTACTTAGTAGAACATTATATCTACATTAATGAGAGTGAAGATAAAAAAATCACTGTTGATGATGTTAACACTATGCTGAAAAAAAAGCGAAAACATGTGGCTGGGACTGTATTTCTATTTAACCCAGAAACTAGTCCTGTAGGTTACAAAATAAGTAAATTTCTACAAGAAGATGGTTTTAACAAGTATGATGAGATAGTTGCACTAAATGAAGACCCTAAAGCCTATATATTAAACGCAGGTCTAAAGCAACACTTCAAAGGTAAACTGGTTGAGATTAAGTATCTTTTTACTTACAATAGAGAAAATATAGAACCAACACCAATTATGGAAGAGTTTGATGCAGACTTGGATAAATATAGCTCAAATCAATTTACTCGTTATGATAAAAAATTAAACTATATAGATATATCAGATATTCGTCTTAGTGGTAAGTTTGTATTTATGGGTATGGGACATAAATATGACAGACACCATAAAGCGATAATATCTTACACTAGAGCTATATCTACACAAATTCAAAAACTAGATAAAGAGATTGTTTTTATGTATGATAATAATTATGATATGGATGAATGTATAGAGAGAGCCTATTTCTTATCGCCTTATGCAGGTGGTAAAGCAAGAGAATTCAGAGCAAATGGATTTAAAGAAGTGTTTAAAACAAACCCTCCTGAGAGTAAAAAGCTAACTTTTTAAGGAATTTTTACTCAAAATCACCATAACCTTTTTTAGATTGCGCTCTCTTTGCCAACATCTGAACACTTTGGGTTATATCATCTTCGGCTATATGATAATGCTCATGTAACTTTTCCAAGGATTCATCTATCTTTTTAGATAAAGACTCACTTAGAGAGTTTATATGCTCTGTCATGGCCTCTATCTTTTCATCTTTAGAGTTACTTATATCTTTTGAAATAATATCAAGATGAGATTGAGATTTTATATAGTCTGACTTAACTATTTCTATATCTTTTATCAAGTTATTTAAAGCAAAATATACATCATTTAAGCCACTATTTTGTTTTTCCAACTCACTCATTTTATTGGATGACAGGATCATCTGCTTCATGATTAGTTCACTCTTTTCTCTGATACTACTTAAAGTATTATCTCCTTCAAACAGTGCTGTTTGAATACTTTCCGAGTGTGTTTTCAGTGAGATTATTTGACTCTCAAAAGATTTTGTTACACCTGATATTTGTTTAAGTGTATGTTCTACTATCTGATTAGATATATCATCTGACATACTCTTTATACTATTGATATTACTTTTTACTTCTTCTATATCTTCAGACATTTCATATCTATTATCAACTGCTTTTTTAAGGGTTGCATTCACTTGGTTGTAATGATCTTGTTCAGCAACACGCAAAATGTCTATATGCTTATGAACTACATTATCTAACTCTGGTAACTGAACATCTGTAAAATGCTCAAATCCCTTAGATACTTCTTCATGCCAAGATTCCATCTCATCAAATTTTTTAGCAAACTTTTCTTGATTGATTTTTATGGAGTCAAGGGCTTTTATATCATCTTTAAACTTTTGACGAACTGCTTCTTGAACTCTCAAATCCTCTTTATGTGACACTTCAACTCTATCCTGCAAGTCTGACATAAACTCTTTAAGCCCACTAATCTCACTTACTAAAACTCTTAAAAAATCATCCTGCGTTTTTGCACTATCTGATTGTTGTTTTTGATGCATGATATTCATAACTATAAAAAGAAAAAGAGCCACAAGAAAAGGGAAGAAAGATTCTCGTATCAGAAGGACACTATCTTCTGGATTTGGATGAAGTATAAAGTGAACAACAGAGCTAATAGCACCCACTCCCAACATCAAAGGAGCATAGTCAATCTTGTTTGGCTGTTTTAAGATAGCAATCTGTCGTAAAAACAGTATAGTCATAAATACAAAAGCAATTATCAAATCATTTGAATACATAATCCATCCAATATTTTATCTAACACATTCTATCATAAAAAGTTATAAAACTATACTTAAAACTTCTTTTGGGTGTTTTATGACGGTATCATAGTTAGAATGTGGAGAAAATCCCCATGTTGCAAACATAGAATTGATACCTGCATTTTCAGCACTTTGCATATCTTTAGAATTATCACCTATCATCCAAGCAGTGTCCATTTTTTTATCAAAATTGTAAAATTCAAGTATATGGTATATCATTTGTGGATCAGGTTTAGAAGCACTTACTTTATCTGCTCCTATTATCACATCAAAAAGCTCTGCAACATTTAGATGAGAAAGCATTGTTTTAG
>JALTUB010000020.1 GCA_027047745.1 Sulfurimonas sp. | reverse complement strand
AAAGAACTTGCAAAGGGTATTATTGCCTTTGCAAATCTCTTTACTGTTTTAGTATTTTTTAAATCTAGTAACTGGTTTTATGGAATTTTAGCTATACTAACGCTATATATTACGAGTGGAGCACTCTACTATGTTGCTTCTTCTTTAAAAATAAAGGACTAGATTATGGACGAAATAGCATTAAATATATCAATTTTTGCACTTGTTACTTCAACAGTGCTATTTGCAATTGGTTACTATATAAGACATAAGATACCTAAACATCATTAAACTTTCGCTATAATTTTCCCAATATATTAACTTAGGAATTTATACTATGCAATTCTCTGCACCACTAAAATCAAACTCAAAAAAAGTAATGTTACTCGGCTCTGGTGAGCTTGGAAAAGAAGTTGTTATCGAAGCACAACGATTAGGACTTGAAACTATCGCAGTTGATAGATATGCAAATGCACCAGCTCATCATGTTGCTCATCGTTCTTATGTTGTAAATATGCAAGACGAAGAGGCTATCTTAGAGATCATTCGTCATGAAAAACCTGATTATATCTTGCCTGAGATTGAAGCTATATCTATCTTTGCACTTTTTCAAGCTGAAAAAGAGGGTTTCAATGTTATACCAAATGCAGATGCAGTAAACAAGACCATGAACCGTAAAAACATCAGAACTTTTGCAGCTGAAGATTTGGGGCTAAAAACTGGACCTTATAAGTTTGTAACTACCGAAGAGGGAATGCTTAGTGCCGCTAAAGAGTTAGGCTTTCCTTGTGTGATAAAACCTGTCATGAGTTCATCTGGTCATGGTCAAAGTGTTGCAAGGAGTGAGAGCGATATACCTCTTTCATGGGAGATGGCAAAAGAGGCTCGTGGCGATGCTAGTGAGCTTATCGTTGAGGCATTTGTAGATTTTGATTATGAGATAACTATGCTAACTGCTCGTAATGGTAAAGAGACTGTTTTTTGTGAGCCTATCGGTCATGAACAAAGAGATGGTGACTATGTATTTTCATGGCAACCGATGCAGATGAGTGAAGTAGCAAAACAAAAAGCACAAGATATTGCAAAACAAATTACAGATGGTCTTGGTGGACAGGGGCTTTTTGGAGTGGAACTTTTTGTAAAAGGTGATGAGGTTTATTTCTCAGAAGTTTCTCCTCGTCCTCATGATACAGGGATGGTAACACTGATCACTCAATCACAAAGTGAGTTTGCTCTTCATCTTCGTGCAGTTTTAGGTCTTCCTTTAGGTTTTACATTTTATGGTGATGGTGCAAGT
Source organism: Sulfurimonas sp. (assembly GCA_027047745.1). GTDB lineage: Bacteria > Campylobacterota > Campylobacteria > Campylobacterales > Sulfurimonadaceae > Sulfurimonas. The sequence goes on along the minus strand of JALTUB010000020.1, from coordinate 1,601 downwards.
GCTGCGTTTAAAAGTGAGGTTAATAGTCATACTCCTGTTGTAGATGTAGATGACTCACTATTTTCAGAGAACTCATTTGTGAGAGTTTTTTCAAAACCAGAATCTCATGTAGGTCGTCGTTTGGCTGTTGCTCTTGTTTTTGATAAGGTAGATAAAGCCTTAGAAAAAGCTCGTACACTCATAACAAAAATCAAAGACGCATAAGTGAAGATAGTTTTACTAGATGCTCTTACTTTTGGCGATACAGATTTATCAGAGTTTGATAAACTAGGGGAGGTAGAAGTTTTTCAGACAACTTCAAAAGATGAAACGCAAACACGGATAACAAACTGTGATGTTATCGTTACTAACAAGGTGGTTATCACAAAAGAGCATATACAAAACACTCCATCTTTGAAGTTGATATGTGTAGCAGCCACTGGAACAAACAACATTGACTTAGAAGCTACAAAAGAGTTTGGTGTTGAGGTGAAAAATGTAGCTGGATACTCTACTGATTCCGTTGTGCAACATACTTTTTCAATGCTATTTTATCTGATGGGACATTCTCGGTACTATGATGAAACAGTAAAAAATGCTACTTACTCTAAGGGTGCGATTTTTACAGATGTTAGTCAGCCTTTTTTTGAAGTTAAGGGTAAAAAATGGGGTATCATAGGACTTGGTTCTATCGGTCGTGGAGTTGCAAATATCGCCTCTGCCTTTGGTGCAGAAGTTTTATACTACTCTACAAGTGGCGTTAATCGCACAGATGATTATCAAAGAGCAAATCTTGATACACTTTTAAAAGAGTGCGATATTATTAGTATTCATGCACCATTAAATGAAAAAACAAACAACCTTTTAGACTATGAACAGTTGTTAACTTGTGAAGATGGAGCGTTCGTATTAAATCTAGGTCGTGGTGGAATCATCAACGAAGAGGCAGTCGCTCGTTTAGTTGATGAAAAAGATATATATTTTGGCTTAGATGTTTTTGCAAATGAGCCACTTAGTTTAGATAGTCCTCTTTTAAAAGTCAAAAACAGTTCAAACCTTTACATGACACCTCATATAGCTTGGACTTCCGTTGAAGCTCGTGATGAGCTTATCGCTGGAGTGATTGAAAACATTAAAAGTTTATAATGGCTGAGTTGGCTCTTTTTGTTAGTGCATTTTTAGCAGCAACAATCTTGCCTTTTTCATCAGAAGCTGCCTTTGTGGTGGCTCTAAAAAATGATATGCCACCTCTAAATGCGATGATTGCCGCTTCAAGTGGAAACATACTTGCCATTATCTTTAACTACTATCTTGGTTACTTTCTTTATGAAAAAACAAAAACAAAACTACTCTCTTCAAAGCTTGGAAAAAAGTCATACGATTATGGACACAAGTACGGTTATGCAACACTTCTACTTTCATGGTTACCACTTATCGGTGACCCACTAACACTTGTTGCTGGTCTTGTTAGGTTAAAGTTTGTTTGGTTTGTTTTGTGTGCAGGAAGTTTAAGGGTAATTCGCTATTATTTTTTAACAACAATTTTCTAGGGATGATAAATGCAAAGTGATGTTTTAATAATAGGTGCAGGTGGAGCAGGTCTTGTGGCTGCTTTAAATGCA
>JALTUB010000019.1 GCA_027047745.1 Sulfurimonas sp. | reverse complement strand
GTATAAGATCCTTAAAATAGCAAAACAACACGACAAAACTCATCCTATATTTCACCGCATTAATTCAAAAGCACATTCTGCATTTTTTGGATTACTTACGTACATTTTTGATAATTATCCTGATAACTTAAAAAAGTACATTACACAAAATAAACTTACTTATTATGATATGACTGATAAAATGCGATATGTTCCATTTTGGTATGAAGATATTGTTAATACAATTATTCCTCGATATATTCCTCATAGTGCGACTATCACCAAAGAAGAGGTTAAACATGCAGAAAAATATTTAAATTCTATAGGAAAAATAGCTAACCAAGCAAACTTGACCGAGCTTTTAGGATGCAATTTTTTTAGTAAAGATAATACTCTGAAACGTTTCATTGCACCCAAAAAACTACACATCTAGGTATAAATATAATACTCCATTTCCCAAAAATGTTTTTCTAATCCTCTTTTTTCAAGATATTCTTTAAATTCTTTTCTTATCAATCTACTTGAGACTGTTTTGAAATTATTAACTAATGCAGATAATTTTATATGTGGAGGAGCACTAAACTTTATTGTAACTTCTGATAAATCATTTATTTTTACTGCTTCTACTTCGCAATCATGTTTCTCAAAATTTTGCTTTATGACATATTTTAAATGTTCTTCAATAGAGTAGTTAATAATTTTTTTAGCTTTATATATTCCAACAACTAAATTATAATTTAGTTTATAATATGAGTGTCTATTCCTTTTAAAATCGATATTTAACAACAAATATATTCCTTGACAACTAAATATTTTTTCAGTATAATATTAATATATATTCAGGGATTTGTCAACTAAAAATATGACAAAATGCAAAATAAATACAAATTGTTAAATATTTTGTATATCTTTCGTTTATATAAAATATTTTTAGGTAGAATACCGTAGGAGTTAATATGACTATGATGCCAGACATGATAAAAATACCTAAGAAAACACTCGGTGATTATTACTGGGCTTATTCTGACATTCTTAGAGATATAGGGATTAATGAATCTACTTATGATCAAAGAATTATGGCTTTTATGGCTCTCAAGCTTCTCATTGATAATGATAAACTACAGTTTAATCTTGAGTACAAAAATAACTTTGGATTGGATGAGAGTACATTTCAGCAATATCAAAAAGAAGATACAAAATCTACATTTTTAAATCTCATTCAAAATATCGAAAAATTTGGGAAAGATCTAAACTATTTCGAACAAGACAGTAAGTACAATCCAGATACTTCAACAAATATATTAACTTATCTCAATCACTACAAAACTTTTGAACTTGAAAGATATATCCAAGAGTTACCAAATAACTATCTTGAAAATGTACTTGACATTTATACGTATAAAGCAAACTTTAAAGAGTATCCAAAAGAACAATACAAAGATTTATATGAAACTACAATTTCAAGAATGAAAAAGTTAAGTGGGGATTTAACCGGTCAACACTTTACACAAAAGTCAATAATTCACCTTATGTGTGAACTATCTGCATTTGATGCTAGTGGTTATGATAAACTTGCTATATATGACCCAGCATGTGGAACCGCAAGTATGCTTATGGAATCCGCATATTACTTTTCAAAGAAATATGCTATAAATAATATCGAAGTGTATGGGCAAGAATTGCATGGGCAAACTTGGCTTCTGGCAAAAATATTCTTAGAAATAAGCTCTTTAGATGGACAGTCACAAGGTATAAAAAACACTATAGCGTTTGGAAATACATTAACAAACCCAGCCTTTGCTGATGGTATAAACGGGAATGATAGTTTTGATCTCATCATTGCAAATCCACCGTTTGGGGTAGATTGGAAACATAACTACGATGAAATTATACAAAATATGCAAAGCAAAAAAAGTAACTTTTTAGTTGTAAAAGATGAAAAAAGCAGAATTGTAACTCCAAAAAAATCTGATGGGCAGTTTCTTTTTATGCAGCACATTATAAACCTTATGCAATCAGAGAAAAAAAGAAAGAAAAAATCTCATGCGGCTATCATAAGCTCTTCTACACTTATAAGTACAGGAAGTGCAACAAGCAGCGAAGCAAAAATAAGACAAGCAATTTTTAATACAGGTTTCTTAAGTGCCGTTTTAGAGCAATCAAATGCAATGTTTACAAATACAGACATCAGTTCTCATATCTGGTTTTTAGACAGCGATAAAAGTGATAATATCAAAATAGTCAAAGCAGATACAAAAGAGACTGAACTTTTTAGCCACCATCCAAATCCAAAAGACAAGATGAAAAATTACTACAGTCCCAAAAACATAAAAGATATCGCCAGATACATACAAAGAAAAAAAGACTACGATTATATTTCAAAAACTATAAATTCAAAAGATAGATACGAAATCAATATATCAAATGAGATAGGGTTTAAAGATGAGATGGAAGACCTTAGCTTTGATGAACTCACAAATGAACTTAATGTACTGATGAAAGAGATGTGTGAAGAGGTTCAAAATAATCCACTATTTGGGATAAAACAACTATGATAGGCACTTTAGATTCACAAGTTATTGAAAAGTTCAAAGAGTTTCAGAAAAAAACCGACAAATATACTGATTTAAATATTGAAGAAGTTAAATTTAAAAAAACAACGATAGATGCTGTAATCGATAATTTTATTAAAGGTTCAACACCAAAATATTCAAGTACTACTACAAACACAATCGTCATTAAGTCAGGACAGGCAAGAGGTAACTATAATGAATTTAATTTTTCTAAAACTGCTTACTTGGACTTATCTAAAGTCAAGTCTCCAAAATATTTACAGAACGGTGATATCTTAATTAATACAACAGGTGTCGGTACAGCAGGAAGAGTAACACTTTTTGATCTTGATGGAAACTATGTCTCCGATAGCCATATTACAGCACTTAGATATGAAAAAAGCAAGTATAATCAGTTTTATTTATTATACTTTTTTATTAATTTTGGATTTAAGAAGCTAGAATCAATGGCTGAGGGTTCTGGAGGTCAAATTGAATTAAGCATGGAAAAAGTTAAGCCTTTAATAATTCCAATTCCACAAGACTACAATAAATACAAGTCAGTTGATATTCAAAAAGCTATCGTGGATTTTTTAGATTACAGTTTTAATAACATAGAAAAAATTAGAAAAAATATCGACAAACATAACAGTATTATATCCAGATTAACAAAATCGTTAATCCCATCAGTCTTCAAATAAATAGCTATTGAAAGAACTTTTGACAAGTATGCTAAAGAAAATGGGATTGATTTTAAGATTATAGATATAGAATTTGAAAAAGATGATGCTTATATATTTGGTTATTTTTTTGGGTTTAGAGGGGGGAACTCACAATACAAAAAAAGCTATTATGCAAATGATGCAAATAAAGGTAGTTTTCCTTTGTTTACTGGCTCAACGGAGATAGTGGCATATATCAAACCGGTAAAACAAGAAGATATAGTTGATGCACCAGCAATATCATACAACAAAGATAACGATAAAGGAAGTGTTGCTTTTTACCATAATAAACCTTTTATAGTGGGTGGACATCATTATGCACTTTACCTGAAGGAGCAGTTTATAGATAAGATCCATTTAAAATACAGTTATTATCTTTTAAGCAACCATTTTAAACAAAATATGTATTATCAATCAAAAGAACCTAGAGCAAATAGTGGGGCAATTAAAAAAATAAAATTTTTAAAACCGAAACCTTTAAAAGGCTACTCATCTTATGATATACAAAAAATCATAGCTCAGTTCATCACCAATATAGAAACTGAACTTTTAGAAAAACATCTTGAAAAAATAAACCGAGCCTATGATGCTTGTAATAGACTACATAAAACTTATTTGGCGAGGACATTTACCCTTATTAATTGGAGTAAAGAATGAATAAAGAAGAGTTATATAACCAGATAGAAGAGTTTTGGAACACCTTAACAAATCCATCAGACAGGACTAGTAAAACATACGGACAAGCATACCTTTATGTCGATAATGAAAATGCAATTGATAAGGCTAGATTTGTAGGATACCTTATAGATAACGGATACTTAGCAAAAGATTACAAAACTATCCTTGATTTAACTTTCGGTAGTGGAAACTTAACATCCCACATCATTTTCGACAACGATATAAAGTACAACAAGCTATACTTAAATGATATCAATACTCTCAATACGAATCAAGATATAAAAAATTATATTGATAATTGTCAAATAATTCAAAATAATATTCTTGAAAGTTTTTCGTTTGAAGAGCTTAGTGCAGATTTAATCATTATAAACCCTCAAATTGGAGGCAATTATATAGATGGTGATATTTTAGGGCAAAAACAATCAAGCGAATCTCAACGAGATGTACTAGATAAACTTCAAGAGACGATAAAAAATTATATAGATGCAGGTTCTACTGTACTTTTTTACGGAAAGAAAAAGGACTTTGACAGCATTTTTAATACAGAGAACTATTTGCATTATATTTCTAATATGCAACAAATTTTTGTAGTTAGCAATAGCATTACCGAAACAGTTTGTTTTAAGAGAGATGAGGATTCATTTGCAACTGTTGAGTGTGATGCTACCGATGATAGTGACGATGAAAAGATAGAAAGTTTTGATGCAATAATTGAAAATTTGGATGATTATAATTCTCAAGAAAAAACTATAGAAAATAAAGTCATTTTTTCCAGTGATAATGCAAAAAAAAGTGAAGTAGAATGGGATGAATTTCCATACAGAAATATTCTTTTTAAAGGTGTTCCAGGTACTGGAAAAAGTAGAGCAATAGACAAGATAACCACAGATCAATTAGGGCTAGAAAAGAATGATAAAAATGTCCTTCGTATCAACATCCATTCAGCATCTTCAAATAGTGACCTGATGCAAGGTATAGGAATCTCAAGTAACAATGGAGAGATTCAATATAGTGAGAAACAAGGTCTTATACTAGATATCATCAAACGAGCAACGCTACATCCAAATCAACCATTTGTATTAATATTAGAAGAGATACAAGAAAACAGCCTTAATGAGCTTATTGGAGATCTTATTTATCTTATAGAAGATGAAAAAAGAGCTAGACTAAAAGTAAAAGTGGATGATCAAGAATATGATAGTTATGAAGCACTGATAAACAAACTCATAGATGAAGATAGTGGTATTCCTTATGTTGAAGTACCATATCTCGTGAACGATAGCACTGATTACAAGAAGATGATTATGCCATCTAATCTTTTTATATTTTGTACATCTAACTATCGTGACGATAAAAAAATCATCGAAGATAATCTCTTGCGACGATTTGAAGTTATTGAGATTTATCCAAATAAAGATGTAGCCAGTGAGTATGCCCAAGAGTTTTTGGAGTCATTAAATATTTCAATTCTCACTACCATGCAAGAAAACCATGAAATTCATCCAGATAGATATATGATTGGTCATGCTATATGGAAAGATGTAGAAGATGATAAAAGCTTTTATAGAGCATTTTTAAAACTAATAACAGAGTTTAAAGATATTAGAGAAATAGAGTTTGATATATTCAAAAAAATCATCAAAAATACTAAATTCCCAGATAATATAGAAGTAGATATGGACACTAAAGAAAGTTATTTTGACTTGATACAAGATATCCAGAAAAAAATCGACTATGGCTTCCTCGATTAAAACTATATTTCTTCAAGAGAGCGAAAAAGATATTTTTCATTCTCTTCGCAGACAGGGTATAGATACCGACATTTTAGAATCAAGGCTTGAAGAGCTTTTCAAGCGTGTTTACAACAATGAAGTAGGTTATTATATCTTCCGCCAAAACGATCAGATATATAAACTTGTTATTTTGCCAAAAACGATTGATGCTACATGCAAAATGGCTGAAAAAGAGTTTGTCAATTATCTATTACATTACTATCGAATTAACAATATATATCAATATGACAAGACTAAGTATATATCCAAATCTCTGTTAAGTCTTGCGTTTGAAACCAACAATGGTGAAGAACCAAGTTCGCACAAACCTATAGAAAAATTCGAGTTTTACAAGTATATGACCATACTTGAGCATATCGAGAGTTTTTTTAAAAAACATAAAAATTATAAAAGAACAAAGATAGAGTATATCTCTCAGTCTGTCAAACACAAACTTAATCTTTCAAAAAATATAAAAGAGCTTGATAAATCTAAAATTCATCAAACTAAAACAATTGATAGAATGTATTCTGAAATGGCAACAATTGCTTATCATGCTCTAAAACTTTTTTCATTACACAAAATCAATCATTTAGATGAAAAAAGTAGAGAAAAAATATACAGTAAAATAAGACAGCTTAATACAGTTCTTTCAAAAAAATACCATCCAGATAAAGCATACAAGCTAACGCTTACCAAGCTCAGCGGATTCAAAGTATCTAAACATTTTAATGCAAATGGTGAAAGAAAGCAACTTTTAACAGATATACGATCACTATTTGGCTTTCAACAGATGTACAACGATAATAAAGTAAGCGTTGAGAATAGATATGATCTAACAACAACCTCTTTTTTTATCGATCCTATTCTCTTTTATGAGTGGTATGTATATGATATATTAAAAGATTTTGCAGATCATAATAACTATAAAATTTTGTTTGATAAAGATAAGCATCAAGCAAATAAAACAACAATCCCCTACGATCTGATTTCAAAAGAATTTAAAAAAGACAAAGAGAGAAAATCTAATCCTGACTACATCTTAATAGATGAAGGAAAAAAGATAAAAATAGTTCTTGATGCAAAATGGAAAAATATAAAAAAGTTAGGAGATATAAAATCAAGTGATTTTTTAAAACTAAAACATGATGCACAATTGTTGGAAAAAAACAATTATAAAGCTATCCCTTATTTAGTTTATCCAAATTATCTAAGTGATGAAGATAAAATTTCTATTCCAAAAGATGATATTCATTATTTTAGCTTTGGAGTCCTACAAATTGATATGAATTTTGAAAAAGAAAAAAATACAATTAACTTTAAATATGATTTTGAAAAAATTGAAGAAAAATTTTTACAAGAAAAAGTTGAAAATGAAATTCAAGCTATATCGGAAAACTATACAAATGAGATAAAGACTAAGAGAAGTGAGACAATCGTTAATTTATTAAATAGCGAATCACTAGATGAAAAAGAAGAAATATTTAATGAACTTGATAATACTCTTTTAGAATCTTTAGAAAAAATAAATGAAAAAATAAATGAAAAAATATCCCCTGAAGTACAAAAAATACTAGATGATTTTGAAGAGATATTAGCGCCTGATAGTAAAAAATTTTTAAAATCTTCTTCATCTATCTATAACTATTATAGAGATAAAAACTATAAACATTTTGATTATTCTATGCCAGGTAGTGGTCTTTGGAAACTGATAGAACTTGAATTAAACACATCTTTTTCTTGGTTTCTTAGAATAAAAAGTAATGTGTGTAACAATTTATCTCCATGGACAAATATCTCAACTCCAAGAAGAAGTATTACGCAAGACTTAGCTAATGGGAAAAGAGTAAAATTAAATCAATATGAATACAGTGATAATACAAAATTACAAGGATTAATGCTTGGAGGAATTAGTTTATTATTACAAGATAACGATACAATTTCAGAATTTGATGCAATAACAGACTTAAACAGAACTTTTTTTCCTACAGAGTTAATTGATTTTCTAAGTAAAATTATAAATCTCAGAAATGAACATGCACACATAAAAGCAATGTCCTTGGATAGATTTGAAGAGCTTTACAACCTTCTATTTCAAAATGATATTAATTCCAATATATTCAAGTTACTAGAATTTAAAAAGACTATTAATCAAGCCATTTCAAGCTAGTTTCTTCAAAACACTTTCACACCATCTTTCAATACTATCATCATCTACATCACCTTTTTTATGTTCTTTTTGATAAAAAGAAAGTGAATATTTTTTTAAAACATAAAATTCAAGTTTTTTATATAATAAATCTTCTTCAATATAATGCTCAATGATGTCTCTCATGTCATCCTCAGTATATTGCTGTGTATCTTCACTTGTACTAAATATCCATGTAGACGGTCCCCAGCTTTCATCTTGTTCTATTTCAACTAAATATACAGCTTTTTGATTGTATACAAGTTCTCCAAATAAAAATCGTCTAGGTTTACTTTCATCACCATTTAGAATTGATTTTGACTTAACAGATTTTCTCTTTTTATTTTTTACTTGCCCTATATCAAACGGACCAAACAAATCAGCTCCATCCACAGACACAAAAGTAAGTAAAGCTTCATAAAACTGATAAAAGTCCATCAAGTTAAATATTCGCTTGACGGCATTGCCTTCTTGGATATCACTTGTAGCTTGAATAGGTCCTAAATTTTCATTACCACCCAATGATGGAGTTTCAAAACTATTGCCAACTCTCTTTTGCGTATTTTCAACAACAAGTTCGTTCTCGTTATCAAGATAAATAGTATTACCCCTCATAACAACATTATGTTTGAAATGCTCATTCTCATTCATATGCAAAGTGTGCATCATATATTCACTTGATGGTGTACCAGTATAAATCTTATTATCTCTTTTAGGTTTCTTTTTTTTAAACTTTCTTTTTGATCTTTTAGGAATATTAACCTGTTCAGGCTTAACTGTTTTTGGATCTACCTTCGCACTATACTGTTTATAGTGCAACTCTTCGAATCCCAACAAGGAATTATCAGAATGAATATTTAATACTAAATACTTTGGTTTATTTCTCTTATCATTTCCAAGATAGATATAAGAAGCATATATTTCAAAAGGATTACGGACAGGAAATTGTGCTTTTAATGGCTGATATGCATAACTACTTAGTGATTTCTGCTTAGATAGATACTCTAATCTCGCTCTTGAAAAAGAACTTCCTATAAAACGACATAGAAAAGGCAAATCTTTTTTCCAGCTTTCTTTTTGATATGAACTTGAATAACTGTTTCACCTTTGTAATTAAGAAAACTACGAAAACTTCCTTTGTAGTATAGCGCTTCCAATGTCTCTGTCATAATGGCCTGTTTCATTGATGACGACAAGTAATAGAACCTATTTGCAATTGTGTAACATGGAATTATTAAAGTATATTCTTCGTTCTCTTCGACATGAACATACTGACGCAGTAGATATTTGTTCACATCTTGATAATCAATTATATTACTTACTTCATCTTCAGCAACATACTGAGATAATCGACTAAGAGTCATGTTATTATTTTCATTAACTGTAAATTCGGCTATCATTACCGACTTGTTTTTACCTACATGTTCACC
>JALTUB010000018.1 GCA_027047745.1 Sulfurimonas sp. | reverse complement strand
ATAGTTTATGGTCAAAATGGTGAAGCACTTCGTCCTGAACAAGGGTATCCTGTAAGATTATTACTTCCAGGTTGGGAAGGTAACTTATGTGTAAAATGGTTAAGAAGACTTGAATTTTCACAAGAGCCATGGTACTGCAAAGAAGAGACATCTAAATATACTGACCTTAAGCCAACAGGTAAGGCTATCCAACACTTTTATGCAAATGAAGTAAACTCAACTGTAACTTCTCCATCTCCTGAGATTCCTTGGACAGATGTAAAAGAGGGTGATATTGTAGAGATAGAAGGTCTTGCATGGTCTGGTATGGGTACAATCACTGGTGTAGATATGTCATTTGATGGTGGTGAAAACTTTGTAGAAGCAAAACTTAAAGGTTTAGTGCTTCCAAAATCATGGACTCGTTGGACTTATATGTATAAGATTCCAAAGAACTTCCAAGAAAATGGAAAACAGATTATCCTTGCTTCAAGAGCTATGGATGATGCTGGTTATATTCAACCAACAATCGATCAAGAAGTTAGTGTAATGGGTGTTGAAGCAGTATATCACAGAAATGCGATAGAGACTTGGGAAGTGACAGAGAGTGGAAAGGTGAATCATGTTGAAATTAGAAGCGTATAAAAAAGTAATAGTTTCTGCTACTGTAGCTGCTTCTGTGGCTCTTTTAGCAGTTGGTTGTGTTGATGATGTAAAACCTGAAAATAGTGCTTCTGCAAAAAGTACAACTTTAGGTATAGATGGTGGAAGTGTTTATTCGGTTGTAGATGGAAAAAAAGGTCCATATTATGTTTATGTACCTACACAAAAGTTAGCGCATGATTTGAATTATGGTAGAGTACCAAATGCAGCAGAATTAGCAGCATGGAATACTGACCTTCAACCTGTATCTAAGCTCTCGCCAGAGGGTCATGGTATCCCTGAGGGTGAAGGTTCTGTAGAAGATGGTGAAGATATTTATGATGCAAAATGTGTTATGTGTCATGGTGACTTCGGTTCAGGTGGTGGTGGTTATCCAGCTCTTTCTAAAGGAAATGCATACGACCTACATAAAACTTTGACAAACAACAGATGGAAAGATCCTGAAGCTGCTGGTCCAGTTCGTGTATTTGGTTCTTATTGGCCACAGGCTACTACTCTTTTTGCATATATAAAAGATGGTATGCCACACCCATTTTCAGGTAGCTTAACAGATAACCAAGTATATGCACTTGTAGCGTATATCTTAAATATTAACGAAATGAAGATTGATGGGCAAGAAGTTGATGATGATTATGTTCTTAATCGTGAGAAGTTCTTAAAAATAAAAATGCCAAATGTTGATGGTTTTGAACCAAATATCTCTGGAGCAAATGCACTTCCAGTTGTTCGTGCTTATTTTGCAAATGCGAAAAACTTTGGTGGACAAAACCTTAACCAAGGTGCTGTAAGATGTATGCATGATTGTCAAAAAGCAACTGCAAAGATAAAATATATTCAACACGGCGGTATAAAAGATTTTCATCCATCTATGAGTGATGCAAGAAATTTACCAGCGAAAAAAGTTCAAAAGCTTGATGTTAAGAAAACATACGCTACGGCATGTGCTATGTGTCATGATAGCTACTTATCTCCTGGTTCACCTGAATGGGCTGGATATTTAGCTGATGGTATGAAGAATGTTTACAAAAAAGGCATCAAAGGTACTGAGGGTGGAATGCCAGCAAAAGGTGGAACTAATTTGTCTGATGCTGATTTCAAAACAATGGCTGACTACATAAGTAGTGGTAAAGTTAAATAAATATAAGGATAAACAATGAAAAGAAGAGAATTTTTAAACTTAACAATGGGAGCTTTAGCATTAGCAGTAGTTCCTGCAAGTGTAAGAGCAGAGGATTATAGAAAATCTAAACCAACTGTATGGACTATAAAAAATGTAATGAAAGACAAGAAAGTAACTGATGACGGTGTTACGAGTGCTATTAAAGCACTGTACGGTTCAAATGCTTTAACCATGGAAGGCATAAACCTTAAAACTCCCGATACTGCGAGTAATGGTGGTGCTGTTCCTGTTGATTTTTCAACAGATAAAGATGTGAAAAGTATTGCAGTATTTCAAAATGCTAACCCAGAAACTACTGTAATGGTTGTGGATGTAAACAAATATAGTGTTAATAAATACTCTATTAAAATCAAAATGGCTTCATCTGGTACTATCACTGTTGTAGCACAAGGAAATGATGGTAAGCTTTATGCTGCTAAGAAAACTCTTAATGTTGCACTTGGTGGATGTGAGGGTTAATCCTTTAACATTGTAAATTAAATAATTAAAATAACTTATTAAGGAAAAAAAATGTCTAAAATCAAAGGAAGAGCAAAATTAAAAAATGGTGTTGTTAAAGTTAAATTGTTGATTAAAAATCCATCAATGACACCTAACATGGCTGAGAAAAAAACTGGAAATAGAGATAATGCTGATTTTATTACTCATTTAACTGGTACTTTAAATGGTGAAACTATAGCTGACTTTTCAACTTCTCAGTTCTTATCTAAAAATCCTATCTTTAAATTTGAATTTAAAGGTATAGGTGCGAAAAAAGATAAAATTGAACTTGTTGCCGTGGATAATCATGGAAAAACATATAAAGGAAAAGCTAAAATTAAATAATTTTAGCTTCTATAGGGGCAGTTTGCTCCTGTAACCTTACTTACCTCCTTACTCCCAAAAAATATACTTATTAAAGAGAACCAATTATGAATACAAAATCACAAGGCAAGATATTAGAACTTTTTATTACTAAAGATGATAAAAACAAAACAAGACAAAGCGTTGAGTTTGTTAAAGTAGATAATGATGGAATAGTTGAAGATAAATTTCATGGAAAAAATCTTCTACGGTCTATTTTAATAACTTCAACAGATAGTTACAAAATAACTCAAGAAAACGCGATAGATATACCTACAGGCTCTTTAGGTGAAAATATAGTAACAGACATCAACCCTTATCATTTACTCTCTGGAGCTAGACTTAAAATAGGCGATAATATTTTAGAGATTACACAAAACTGTACTCTTTGTAAGGGACTATCTGTAGTAGATTCTAAGTTGCCTAAGCTACTTAAAGATGATAGAGGAATATTTGCTAAAATAATCACTGGAGAGGGCGTAATAAAGCTAGGCGATGATATAGAAATCCTCTAAAAATCATCATCCCCAAACTCTTTATCTGATTCTTCTTGAAATTTTTTATCTTCTTCTGCTTTTAACTGAGTTTTAGTTAAAACAGCTTCATGTAAAAATTGACCAAAAAATGTTTTTGATTCTGTTTTTGCTAAGAAAAGGTATAGCCCTACAGTTATGGCAATTAGGCTAATACCTGTTATGATTTTTTGAGTAACAGAAAATATTTGCGTAGGCTCTTTCTTGTGAATCTCACAAACTCCACCAGGGCAGTATTGAGGGTCTTTTCTTGTGAAAAGTTTGTATATTATGCATCCGACGCAGATAGAAAAGGCAGATTCTAAAAGCATTAAAGTTAGACATAAGATGCAGATAAGTACCTTATAAAATGTTATATCCCAGTGAAGTACAAACCACTCCATCATAGGAAGTGATATAAGCCATCCTATAAACCAAGCAAATCTTTTTTGTGCTGCACCTACATACTCAGGTGTTTGGTTGAAAACAAATAGTTTTCCTAAGAGTGCAGATGGGGAGTATTTGGGATTTATGAGTTTAATTAGAAAATCAAACCATAAAAATCCAAGATAAACTCTTGCAACAATAATATGGTTGTAACCAATACCTACAAAAATAGTAATCATACCAAACATGAAAAGAATCCCAGCAGCAGCTCTTGCTTCTCTATCATTAATGACTCTTACATCATACCCTGGTACTACTTCTCCATAGTTATAAAAAAAATCTTTTACACTCATTCTTAGTCCTTGTAGTAGTTCTTGACTCCATTCATCTTTGAGCCCATATTTAGAAGTATCATATCAGCAATAACAAGAGCAGCCATAGACTCACATACAACTGTTCCTCTGATGGCTACACATGGGTCATGACGACCTTTTAGTGAAAAATCAACTTCTTCATTCTCTTTTGTGATAGTGTGTTGAGTCTGGAAGATGGACGGAGTAGGTTTAAAATAGACATTTAAAACTATATCATCCCCATTACTTATGCCACCAAGTATGCCACCTGAGTGGTTACTCTCAAAACCATCTGCACGGATAGCATCATTATTTTGCGAGCCTAAAACTTTTGAACTGAAAACACCGTCACCTATCTCTACAGCCTTAACAGCATTTAAACCCATCATGGCATCTGCTAAAACCCCATCAAGTTTATAGTATAGTGGTTGCCCCAAGCCTATGGGAACACCTTTTATAAGAACACGAGAAACACCACCAACAGAGTCATGATTGTTTTTTGCTTTTAAGATGGCATCTTTTTGTGCTTCTTCTTTTGATGAGTCAAGAGCATAAATGATACTTGATTTTGCTTTTTCATAGTCAAATTCTTCGCTTTTGATACCTGCTACTTCACTAATACCACTCATAACAGAGATATTGAGTTCACGCAACATTAGCTTTGCTATAGCACCTGCTGCAACTCTCGCTGCTGTTTCTCGTGCTGAACTTCTTCCACCACCACGGTAGTCTCTTAAGCCATATTTATGAAAGTAAGTAAAATCAGCATGACCAGGACGAAATACATCTTTGATATTTGTGTAGTCTTTTGATTTTTGGTTTGTGTTGTAGATAATCATGGCTATGGGCGTACCTGTGCTTAAACCCTCAAAAACACCACTAAGTATCTCAACCTTGTCGGCCTCTTTTCTTGCAGTTTCAAACTCACTTTTACCAGGTTTTCTTCTGTCTAGCTCACTCTGTATATACTTTTCATCGATAAGAAGTCCAGCAGGAATACCATCAAGAAGACAGCCGATAGCAGTTCCATGAGACTCTCCAAAAGTGCTAAACTTTAGCTTTTGTCCAAAACTGTTCACGCCTTGTCCTTTTTAAGTACATGAAGTGCTACCTCTGCTGCTATTTGTTGTGCTATCTTTTTGCTTTTTCCACTTGCTCTAGCATACTCTTTATCTTGAACAAAGACACCAACCTCAAACTCTTTTAGATGGTCAGGACCTCTACTAGAGAGAACTCTGTACTCTGGAGTCACCCCATATCTAGCCTGTGTTAGCTCTTGAAGTGTAGTTTTAAAGTCACGAAATAGAGAGTCAAGAGATATGTCTTGATAGTTATCTTCTATGAGTTTAATGGCAATCTCTTCTACTTTTTTAAGACCAGCTTCGAGATATATAGCTCCCATAACTGATTCAAAGGCATTTGAAAGAAGTGATGATTTTTCTCTTCCCCCATTATTTTCTTCTGCATTTGATAAAAGAAGATAATCTCCTAGTTTTAGTATCTTTGCTAGTTTTGTAAAGCCTGTTTCACTAACTAGAGATGCTCTTATCTTTGAGAGTTGTCCCTCATCTGATTTGTTAAACTTTTTAAAAAGGTACTCTCCAACAATCAAATCCATAACAGCATCACCTAAAAATTCAAGTCTTTCGTTGTCATAAGATTTCTTATAGCTTTTATGTGTTAGTGCTTCAACAATCAGCTCTCTGTTCTCAAATGTATAACCCAACTGTTTTTCTAATATCTCTATGTTTTTATTCATCTGTTCCTCATCAATTTTATGAAATCCAATCTTTCATTTTTTGTGCTGCATTACTAGCTAGTCTATCTCAATATCCACAAGATTACTGAAAAGAGTTATTTTCTTCACTATAATCCTTGTGATAATCTTGTGTAAGACGCCATTGAACATCTATCGTATCAATAGCATGACAACTACTACAACGATTGAATGCAAAAGGGTATCTTTGCTTACAGTTACTACACATATATTCAAAGTTTAAAGTAGCATTAGCATTTGTATTTTTTAGGTTGATAAGTAGATTTAACTCAAAAACTGAACTCTCATCTGCCAAATCAATATCACCTCTTGCACTATAAAGCTCTCTTAGGTAACTATTTTTTGAAATTATATCTAAATCTAGGTTTTGTGAATCTAATGACCATAAAATATCAGTTAAAAGTTCACTTCTTGAGGCATCGAAATTTTCCCAAGCTTGTTTTGGATTTACTCGAAAAAGATACTCAAAAATCATATAAGTGAGCTTGTGCGAAGTCTCATGTATCTTTAAAAGCTCATCTGCTTTTTCTTGAGTAGATAGTTCAGTGCTGTTTAGAAGAGCCAATGACTTAAGATAAGCATTGTCCTTATCTATCTCCTCATTTAGTTGTTCTAATGGCTCAAGCACTTCTAAAGCCATTTTATAATCACGCATATACTCATAAACAAGTAGAAGATAGTGAAGTGCGTGAGGACTTCTTGGCGATGTTCTTAGTATCTCTAAAAAAACTTTTTGCGCTCTTTCTAAAAAACCAGCCTTAAAGTATATCTTACCTAACAAAAACATAGTCTCTTTCTTTGTAGTATTGTTTTGTAGGTTCAATATCTCATGATAAATCTCTATTGCCTTTTCAAAATCACCATCTTTACTATAAGAGTTAGCTAAAATAAGCCATGATTTTTCAGATAGTTCTCCACTTGATATAAGAGTTTTTAGTTCATCTTTTGATGGAAGAGTGCGAAACTGTTTTAAAAACTTATCTAAGTCTTTTGATTCTTCTTTTGTTTTGTACCGTCCCCACCAGTAAGAGGAGAATGATATTATAAAAATAATAGCAAAAAATATTATGATAGAAAAAAGTGGGTCACGAAAGTCTATAAAAAAATTGTTCATTAGTTGTAAACCACTATCCCATAATCATTTTTCAAGTTGTAAAAAGTAGAGTCAGCACTCAACTCCAAATCTTTTATTTTCGCTAGATGTATCATAGAGTTTTTTGAAACTTTTATGCCATTTTCTCTAAAGAACTTTTTTATATTTACAAATTTAATATCTTCTACAAATTTATACTCAAATTCTCTATAAAGTTTCATTTTATCATAAGAGAACAGGTGTTCATTTACATGAAGTTGGTCTGAAGCAAACTTGATAGGTAGGTACCCAGAGAGGTCTGTTAGTATCTCTTCAATATGTTGATGTTTTTGTGGAAGGGTGTTTTTTTGAACAAAGACATATTTGTTGTTTAGCTTTAAGTTGGGTGTATTTTTCCAGTATTTGTATGCAGGATTTGATACACCGAGTTTAGAAGATACCTCTCGCCAGAGCCAAAAAGAGTTAAGTGTATTTGGTAAATGTGACATCTTTTTGACTCCTTTAGAAAAGTTTATTGTTTGATTATATAGTTTTTTGTATTTAAAGTGTCTTAGATACTTAACTTTTCAATATTAACCCCATTGTCCTCTAAAAATTTAGAGATAACTTTTGAGTGCGTATATTCATACTCTTTGGCATAAACTATCCTTTTTATGCCACTTGCTATAAGATTTTTACTACATTCACTACATGGTTCAAGTGTTACATAGATAGTTGCCCCTTTTATGCTTATCCCCTCACGAGCTGCCCAGATGATGGCATTCATCTCTGCATGAATCTCATAAGTTTTTGACCACTCATGATGCTCTTTAGTATATTCGCCATGCCAATGTTCATTGCAGTTTATAAAACCTGCTGGTGTTCCGTTATAGCCTGTGCTTAGTATTCGCCCATCCTTAACTATAACTGCTCCTACATGTTTTGAAACACACTTTGAAGCTGTTGCAAGTTCGGTTGCAATATTTATAAAAATCTTATCAGTTAGCATTTGAGTTCCTTACAAAGTCTATTAGTTTATTTGAAGTTATGGGTTTTGAGTAGTAGTATCCTTGAACCATATCACAAGCTAAATATTTTAGTAACTCAACTTCAGCTTTTGTCTCTGCTCCCTCGGCAACAATATTGTAGTTAAGAGCGTGTCCCATGGCTATGATAGCGACTACGATGGCTCTATCATCTCTATCTTCGATAATATCTTTGACAAATTCTCTATCTATTTTTAGTGTAGAAACATCTAAGGCTTTTAGATATGACAAAGAGGAGTAACCTGTTCCAAAATCATCTATAGAGAAGTTGATACCAAGCTTTTTTAAGGCATTTATATTGTCGATAGTGCTTTCAAAGTTAGATATTAGAGTCGTTTCTGTTATCTCTAGTTCTATTCGCCTTGGATTAACAGAATATTTTCCTAGTATATTTATAACACTCTGTACACAATCAGCACTTTGTATCTGTTTTGAAGACATATTGACTGCTATGTAGCCTAACTCACAACTTGATTCTCTCCAGAGTATAAAATCTTTACAGGCTTGTTCTAGTACCCAGTATCCTAGGTCTATTATAAGGTTAGAAGCTTCTGCTACGGGGATAAAATCATTTGGCATAACAAAACCATCACTTGGATGGTTCCATCTCACCAATGCTTCGACCCCATCAACTTTTTGTGTTTGTAGGTTTACTTGAGGTTGATAGTATAGAGTAAGTTCATCATTTTTTATAGCATCTCTTAACTCTTTTTCTATCTTTGCCATTTGTAATGCTCTTTGAGTCATCTTAAGGTTATAAAAGGTATAGCCATTTCTGCCATTATCTTTTGTAGCATACATGGCAGTATCTGCAAACATTAAGAGTTCAGTAGCATTATTGCTATCATAAGGAAAAGTAGAGATACCTATACTTATCCCAACCTCATAAGCCCTATCTTTATCTTTTATAGGGTTTTTAAAATTTTTTAAAATCCTTTTGCATAAGTTATCAATATCGTTAGGATTTTTAAAATCATTCATGATGATAAGAAACTCATCTCCACCTAAACGAGCTAAGATGTCTTCATCTCTAAGCACACTTTTTAAGAGCTTAGTAACTTCTATCAAAACAAAATCACCAGCTTTATGCCCATAAGTGTCATTTATCAGTTTAAATTTGTCTAAATCTAAAAAGAGAACAGCACCTTTGTGTTTATCTCTTTTGTTGTATTTAAGAATATATTCCAAATACTCTAAAATATATTTTCTATTTGGCAAAGCAGTTAAGCTGTCATGTTTAGCTGCATGATTTAACTTTCTATCATTTTTATTTTTTTCTCTTATTATTAGGAGCATAACAAAAAAGACAATAAAAGATGAGACAAACACAAAGAGGTATATATTTGATTTTAACTCTTTTAGCGAGTTTGATATTTCTAACTCATCAATCTCTGAAACAACTGCCCAATCAACATCTGAGTATTTTATCTTCTCAAAACTTGAGAGAACAGATCTGTTTTGATAATCTTTACTCATGATAGTTCTCTTGTTCCCTGCTAAAGCTGATTTTACAGGTTCTGTATCTACTAAAATCCCTTTTAAGTATGAGTTTAGGATATTGTATTTAGATGATTGAGATTCTATATAAGACCTTAGTTTATAATCCTTACCAACTAAATAAGTCTCCTCCGTTTCGTAAATATTGTTAAGAGCATTACTAGAGGATAATTTATTTGATAGTGCATATAGAGGTAATTGTAATACAACTAGCATCTCTATGTTTGACTCTTTATCAAGGATAGGCATTATAGCAAATTGTGCTATTTTCTCGGGAGAAATAGGATAAGAACAAATATCTGTCAATAGGAATTTTTTTGTCTTGAAAACCTTTTTTATGGACTTTGCTAAAGCTATGTTGGAGTATTTTCCATTGAGTATATTTGTTTTGTAAATATCCTCTTTTTTATAAGAGTAAAAAACATCTCCATTTTTATAAACAAGTATAAGGTTGTTATATCCATTGTCTTTTAAAAATGATTCAAATATATTAGAATTTTTCATGCTTGGAGAGATTGCTTCCATGAGAGATACTGTTGTCTGTAAAGTATATCTTATGTTTTTAATTTTTATAGGAGTATATTTATCAATCTCAATATTACCCGTACTTCCTACTTTTGTAGCTATTGAGTCCTCTGCCTTAAATGCCAAATCAATATACTTACTACTTTTCTTGTCTCCTATCTTTCCCTTTTTAACCTCTCTGTTAGTTGCCAAAAATGTATCATGACCATCTTTGTAAATAAGGTAGGACTCAGCTGTTTTTCCAATAGAATGAGAGCTTTTTAGATACTCTCCAAGCTTGTTATTGTCAATCTCTATAGCAATAAAACCATCAACATCTTTAAATGGTGAGATAGCATACTGTTTGTAAGAGTTGGAAAACTTGTTGTATCCAAGCTGTATATAACGGATAGAATTTTTACCATGATATTTAAGCCGTTTTACTCTATGCCACATCTTTTTAAAGGGTTTAGTTATCTGAGTAACATTTTTGTTTACTAACTCAAATTGTTTTGACGCATAAACGATTTTACCATTTTTGTTTATCATCAAAACATTTTTGATATCTAGATTTTTTTCATAAGTGTGAAGTGCTTGTATATACTCTGGTCTTACTAATCTTTGCATATCCTTAAACTTAAATACATATTGAAATATATCCTTAGTGGCTAGGGTCAAAATATCTTCGTCATTATGTTCATAAAACTCAAGTATCTCTTTTTTTTGTGTACTTTGTATGTTACTTATATATTTGCTTGATTTCTTTTGAAAAAATTTAATAGTTTGTGCTAGATTTTTAGTATCAAATTTAACTTTTTCAAAATACTCTAATGCTGTGTTTTTTTTCTCTCTGTTTATGTTTGAAATAAACTCAGAAATAGACTCTAACTTAGCCTCTTTAGCATTTTGATATGTTACAAAACCAAAAATGACAATAGGAAGAATGGAAGCAATAATAACAATGTTTTGATAGTTGAGAAACTTGTTTAACTTCATTGATTTATTTTGGCATTCTCAATGTCTTTATATCGGTGTTTTGTCTAAGTCTTGCAAAATAGTTGCTTAAAACTTCTTCTCTTTGTTTGCTCATGATTGCATTTTTGATCTGCTCTTTTACATCATCTAACTTACTATCTTTGATAGATTTTAATGACTTTATATAAAAAGTCATATATCTTCCTTTACCATCTGGAACTACTGGAGAAAAGTGGTTAAGACCTGTTTTAGTAAGTAGTTTTGCTAACTCAGGAGAGATTTTAGCGTAAGGAAGAACTTGCTCCCTTTGTGCTATGTCTGGAGAGTAAAACATAGGGTTAGATACTTTTTCTTCTAGTCTGCTTTTATCTTTTGCTTGGTAGATTATAACGCTAAACTCTGATGGATGGTCAAAGTCATCTTTATGCAAGTTATAATACTCTTTTATGTCCTTGTCACTTGGCTCATCAGCAGCACCATAGGCAATAGCCATATAGAGTTTTTGTGTAAGAAGTTTTTGTCTGATTTTCTCTTTTAATTCTGTAGAACTGAGTCCATTTGCATTTCTAACTGCTTTATAAAACTCACTGATATTGAGCTTGTTTCTTTGAGCTGTTTTTTGAATATCGTCAAAAACCTCAGAGTTTGTTACAGTTATCTTTCTCTTTTTTCTCTCTATATCTTCTAATTTTTCTCGTATAAGAAGATTGCTAGCAACTTTAGCACTAGAGTGCGTCTCTTGCATCTTGTTTTTTATGTCAAGAAGAGTGATTGCTCTGTCTTTAACAACGATTGCAATGCCATCATAGACAGCTGCATTTAGTAGGCTTGAAAATAAAAAGGCGAGAAGTATTTTGTACATGTGTATCCATTTCTTAAGTTATATTCACTATTTTACCAGTAATTAACCAATATTAGCTTAAAATGTCGTATTTATACAAAAAGGTTATTTTATGATTGTTACTCGTTTTGCTCCAAGTCCTACAGGATATTTACATATTGGTGGTTTAAGAACTGCACTTTTCTCATATCTTTGGGCGAAAAAAAATGATGGTAAATTTGTGCTTCGTATAGAAGATACAGATAAGGCAAGAAACTCACAAGAGGCTACAAAAGCTATCTTAAACGCTTTTGAGTGGTTGGGTTTAGAACATGATGGAGAGATTACATATCAGAGTCAAAGAGATGAGATTTATGCAAAATACATAAAACAGCTTTTAGATGAGGGCAAAGCCTATAAATGTTATATGAGCAAAGAGGAGCTTACAGAACTTCGTGAGGCTCAAATGGCTAACAAACAAAGAACTATGTATGATGGTCGTTATCGTGACTTTGATGGAACACCTCCTGAGGGTGTTGAACCTGTTATCCGTATAAAAGCACCAACAAGTGGAGAGATACTTGTAAAAGATGGTGTAAAAGGAGATGTTAGTTTTCAAGCCCAAGATATACTTGATGACTTTGTTATAGCAAGAGCAGACGGAAGTCCGACTTACAATCTTGTTGTGGCGATAGATGATCATCTTATGGGTATCAATGAAGTTGTCCGTGGAGATGACCACCTTAGTAACACACCTAAGCAAATAGTTATATATGAAGCCTTAGGCTTTGAGATTCCATCATTTTATCATGTTCCCATGATTCATAATGCTCAGGGTAAAAAGTTATCTAAACGAGATGGTGCTACAGATGTTATGGCTTATAAAGAGATGGGCTATACTCCTCAAGCACTTCTTAACTTTTTAGTTCGTTTGGGTTGGAGTCATGGAGACCAAGAGATATTTTCTATGGAGGAGATGAAACATCTTTTTAACCCTAAAGATATTAACAAGTCAGCATCTATCTATAACACCGAAAAGTTAGATTGGTTAAACTCTCATTACATTAAAAACACCTCAAACGCAGAACTAACGGAGTTGCTAACAGATTATGGTTTAGTTTTAACTTCTCATGACAAAAAAGAGATACTTTTAGATGCACTAAAAGAGAGAGCAAAAACCTTAAAAGAGTTGGCAGAGTTGGTTAATGATGTTATCACAACACCAACTTCTTATAACGAAAAAGCTGTAAAAAAAGCCTTTAAAGGTAATGCTGTGGAAGTGTTAAATGCTTTTGGAGCAAAAGTTAGTGCTGCAGATGGGCTTAAACTGCCACTAGATTACCACACTCTCATGGAAGAAGTGGTAAATGAGATGGAGATAGGTTTTGGTAAAATCGGCAACCCTCTTCGTGTTGCACTTTTAGGAAAGATGAGTGGGCCGGGGCTTGACACAGTTATGGCTGTCATAGGCAAAGAAGAAACGATGTTACGCATCGCTAATGCTATTGCTATGCAATCATAAACAATCTATACTAAACTTTAGGAAATTGATGTGAAAGATAACGCTCCTATAACAATAAAGTCTATATTTAGACTTGTTTTAGATAAAAAACCTGCCCTTGTTTATGGGCAGATAATAACTCTCTTAGCCATCTTGGTAAGTGTCCCTATCCCTCTAATGCTCCCTGTTATGGTTGATGAGGTACTCTTAAACAAACCATCACATATAGTTCATAGTATAGATGCACTTTTTGGAAGTGGTTCTGCTTTTTATTACATAGCTATTGTTGGTGTTAGTGTTATTGTTTTGCGTTTTGTTTATTATACTTTGGGTGTTATAACAACAAAAATCTTTACAAAAATTTCCAAATATGTTACTTTTATGATTCGTAGAAGATTGGTAAAACATCTTCAAGTCTCTTCTATGAATGAGTACGAAAGCATAGGAAGTGGGGCTATTACTTCAACTTTGATTACAGACATCAATACTCTTGATGCTTTTATCATGAGTAGTGCTTCTCGTTTTGTAGCTTCTGTTTTGACTCTTATTGCAGTCGGTATAGTTTTGATTATGATAAATCCTATTTTGGGTGTTTTGATTTTACTTATCCAACCTGCGATAATGTTTGTTAGTAAAAAAATGTCTTCTAAAGTTGGTGTGTTAAAAAAAGAAGAAAATGAGGCTATCTCAAACTTTCAAGAGGATGTTGGCGAAACTATAGAACTATATGGACAGATAAAAGCAAGTAACAAAGAGGAGTATTTTTTTGATAAGGCTGTAAACCAAGCTAAAAATATAGAGATAAAATCAAACGAATACAACTATAAAAGTGTTGCTTATGAAAAACTATCTTATACTATCTTTTTAAGTGTTTTTGAAGTGCTTCGTGCATCTGGACTTCTTTTGGTGGCTTATAGTGACCTTAGTATAGGTATGATGTTTGCGATGTTTGGATACATCTGGTTTATCATGACACCTGTTCAAGACATCCTCTCTATGCAGTATAGTTACGCTTCAGCAATGGCTGCCTTGGCTAGGATAAATAAAATCTTAACTCTGAAAAAAGAGGTGAGTGGAAGTAAGCTTTTGGATAGTTCAAGTGTTGATATAAGTATAAAAAATTTGAATTTTTCATATAAAAAAGATAAACAAGTGCTAAAAGATATAAGCCTTGATATAAAAGCAGGGTCTAAGATAGCACTTATAGGGGCTAGTGGAAGTGGAAAAACTACTCTAGCACAAGTTATCTCTGGCTTTTATGAAAAACAGAATGGTGAGCTACTATACAACAACATTAAAACAGAAGAACTTGATAAAAAATCTGTAAGAAATGAGATATTTTTAGTCCTTCAGATGCCTATCTTGTTCAATGCCTCTTTGCGTTTTAATATCACTATGGGCAATGATAAGATAAAAGATGAAGATATACTTATAGCCCTTGATATTGCCCAACTTACAGATATGTTAGATGATATGAAAGATGGCTTAGATACAATCGTCGGTCATCATGGCATAAGACTCTCAGGTGGACAAAGACAGCGTTTAAGCATAGCTAGAATGATGCTCTCATACCCGAGTGTAGTTATCTTTGACGAATCAACTTCAGCTCTTGATGTACATACTGAAGCAAAACTTTTTAGCACTATAACACCTCTTTTAAAAGATAAAACTGTTATAACTATCGCCCATAGACTAAGCACTGTTAAAAATGCAGATATGATTTATGTTTTAGATGATGGAAAGATTGTTCAAAGAGGAACACATAAAGAGTTAGCAAAGCAAGAGGGACACTATAATGATTTTGTAAAGAAGCAGTTGATATAAGGTTTAAGTGTATAAATATATCTAAATATTAATTTGAGTGATTTTGAAGAGAGAAACTGTCGAGGAATTTATTTCCTCTACAAGACTATATCTTTAATGACCTAAGCGGTCGAAGTGAAAGAAAGGAATTTACTTCCTTTCTTAGAACGCTAGTGTAAATCTTTCCAAACTTGTTTCTTCCATAGAAGAGCAAAGATAGCAAAGATAATGATATAAATCATCACATTTTTACCAACTGATTCTCTTTGATGACGCTTAGCATCTCCAGAATCTTCAAGATACTCTATCACTTTATCAGCAGCTTCTGCATTGACACCTACTCGAGGCATAGCAGTACCTTTAAGGTAATTCTGAGGATTTTCGACAAAAGTTTTAATGTAATGCTCACCACGAGAACGGATATAGATACTTAAATCTGGTGGCAATGTTCCTAAGTATTTAGTTAAATAATCTTGATAATCAAGTACTTTAGAATCAAAGGCTAACTCATCTTGCTTTTTCTTAAATACAGGTTTCTCACCGATTTGAGTCCATTTTGCATAGTGATTTGCATGACATCTACCACAAGCTGTTTCAAAAGCAATAGTTGGTGTCAATTTATCTTTGCTTACAGCAATAGATTGTAAGTAAGCAACCATATCAGCTACTTCTTGATTTATATCTCCACCTGCTCCATAAAACTGTGGCATAGGGAAAGTTTTCCCACTTTTTGCATTGTATTTATGACCAAGCATTAAAGCATGTACTGGGTTTTTGATTAGGCTTCCTAAGAATTTCGCATCAAAAACAGCTCCTGCATTACTTAAATCTGGTGGATTAACACCATAAGCTGCTGCTGAACTTACTGCATCCATAGGAGCAGGAATATTTGCTACTTTTATTGAGTGACAGCCAGTACAAGCACCAGCACCCATAACTAAATCTTTACCACGAGTAGCGTTACCAGTTTTTATCTTTGGTAAATCTTTGTATGTAAAACCTTCACTCTCATAATGCTTATGCATGTGTGAATGAGCAAAAGGCTCAACAAGATAGTATGTCAGTAGCGTAAAAAATACAACTACGACTAATATTAATGGTTCTTTATTTTTCATATCTTCTCCCTATACCTCTTTTTCCATTTTCGTTATAAATGGAAGTGCTATCCATAAACCTATGAATGTTAATGCCGCGTAAAATCCAATCGTTCCAAAAGGCTCAATAGGAGGAACTTTACCCATTGCCGTTAAGATAATCATATCAATTAGCATTGCCCAGAACCAATATTTAAACAGACCACGACGAGATGCAGGTATTGCATTTGGACTTCTATCCATAAATGGAAGGGAGAAAAAGATTACCTGTGCAAATGCGAATGCTATCAGTCCAACATTGGTTGAGAACGGTCTTAAAATCTCATAAGACCATAAGAAATACCACTCAGGGTAGATGTGCGTCGGAGTCTTAAGTCCATTAGCAGGGTCAAAGTTTACAGGATCCATCGCAAAATCATAATGAAAAAATACTAAGTAGAAGAAAAATACTAAGTAAATACCTACAACCATCATATCTTTAGACATAAAGTCATTCGCAAAACGAATAACTTTTGCACCAGCTTTATCACCAGCGAGATATTTTTTGCTCTCTGCGTCAAAGTCAATTTCTTCACCATCTTGATTGTTTACATGAGGAATACGAAGTGATCCAAAGTGAAGTGCTATCAGCCCTATAATCGCTAAAGGAATAAGAAGTACATGAAGCATAAAGAAACGGTTTAAGAATGCTTGAGCAGGAACATAATCCCCACGAATCCACTCAACTAAACCATCTAAATGTAATCCACCCATACTAAATAAATTAGTAATAACCATACCAGCCCAGTAAGACATTTGTCCCCAAGGTAGCATATATCCTGAAAATGCTTCAGCAGAAAATGCCACAAAAAGAAGCATACCCGAGATCCAAATCATCTCACGCCCCTTCTTGTAAGAACCATAATAGATACCTGTAAACATGTGGATGTAGATGATTAAAAATACAACCGAAGCTGCAACACCATGAACATGTCTCCATAACCAACCATAACCAACTTCTTGCATGATAGTATAGTTTACACTATCAAATGCAAGATTTACATTTGGTTGATAATACATTAGTAGAAAGATACCTGAAACTAGCAGGAGTGCGAAAGTCACTGCAAGTATCATACCCATTGCCCATAAAAAGTTGATGTTTTTTGGAATCCAATATTCCGATGCCATCACTTTTTCTACTTTCTCAATTGCTAAACGCTGATTTAACCAGTCTTTAACACTTGTTGCTTTTGTAAAATGTGCCATTATTTTCCTTTATTAAAGCGTTACGCCAGTTTCTTTCATCTTTTTGTACTCAGGACCCTCTTCGCCTAAAACCAATTTAGTTCCATCTATCTTAAATGGAGGTATATCCAGTCCTCTTGGTGGTGGAGACTTCGTTACCATACCAGTATCATCATATCTGCCACCATGACAAGCGCATAAAAAACTTTTTTTATCAGGATTATATCCAGGAATACAACCAAGGTGTGTACAAAGTCCAATACAAACGAGGAAATGTGCATTACCTATCTTGATAAGTCTTTTTTTATCCATTGCTGAAGTTGTTTTTCCAGTGATTTGACTCATGTTTTTGTCTTCAGTGTCTAACATCTCTTTAGACTGTTTTAAAACAAAGATAGGCTTTCCACGCCATTTTTCAACTACAAGCTCATTCTCTTTGTATACAGACATATCAATAGTTGTAAATCCAGCTGCTTTTACACTTGGAAGTGGATCCCAAGATCTTTTCATGGCATAGAGTGAAGCAACAGCTCCAACACCAGCAACAGCACCAAATGCCTTACCCATAAAACCTCTACGGCTACTATTTTGCATATTTTCTCACTTTATTTATGTGAATTTTAAAGTTTAATTATATAATAAATAAGATATGACAATTATAAATTTAAGATTTCTTTTATAAAGTGTGTAGTTTTGTTACTATTTTTCTCTAATTTTTGATATTTTATATTATTTATCGTGTCTAAAACAACAGAAAGTTGCTTTTTATTATAATTTAGTATTATTGGAATATTAAGTTTATCAAATAATTTGTTAAAATTTTCTGTATAATCTTCTCTTTGAAAATAGATAGGTTTTCCACCACTAGCAAGTGATTCTAAGACTGCTTGAGGTGATGAAGTTAGCAATATTTCGCTACTTGTAATCATCTCATCATACTCTTCAAATTCAAACACTTTCTTAAACCTATCTTTTAACATGTCTTCATAGTCTAAGAAGTAGTAAAAACCTAAGCCAAGTGCAGGTTCAAGCCCATCTAAAAAGTCTAAATTTTTTTCTAAATCTTTATCATAATCATCATCACCAAAGAAGAAAGAGAGTTTTGTAGTTTTTTCAAAAGCACCAAAATATTTTTCATCAACTGCGTAAGTTGAGCAAATATCTTCGCCTTCTAAATATGGAGAGATTAAAAACTCATTGTTCTCTTTTTTGTCATTTTCATCATCGCTAATACGAATAAACGATGAAAAAAACTTCCTCATATCATCCAACATAAGAGGATTTGCTTCATCAGAATCAAAGAGTAGCTTATCCCCATGATGAGCGATTTGTGGGATATTTCTAACAACATCCAAGCCTACACAATTTTCTACTCCATACTCTTTAGAGATATGAGCAATACGAAAATCAGATGTCAAAAGAGTAATATCACTATCTCCTAAAGCTCTTAAAATCGTTGTTGCTCTGCGAAACCTGTCAAGCCCTATACGGTGTCCTGTATGTACATAATAAAAGGTTCTCATTTTTTTACCTATTTTTAAATGAATTATACACTACACTACTTAAAATTTCGCTACAATTTTACAAGGATAAAAAATGCAAATAGTTACAGAAGCTCTACTTGATTTAGGTGTCGATGAAGACAAAAATATAAATGAATCTCAGCTTATACTTCTCGGTATTAACGAAAATGATAAGTCTGATTGGATGGCTCTAGCCCTTGGTAAACAACTCTCTGATGCAAGAGCTGAACTTTTTGTTTTACTTAGTAACATCAAGACAAAGAAGGCTCGTGAGACAATCATCGTAAATTATAAAGCTCTTCAAAAGTTTCGCAAAGAAGAGAGTACACCTCAAAGTGGCGATGTAACTATATACTGTGATGGTGGTTGTACACCTAACCCTGGAAAAGCAGGCTCTGGTGTAGCCATATACAAAAATGACAAACTCTTTGAACTCTGGTATGGCTTGTATGAACCGATGGGCACAAACAACACAGCAGAGTTAGGAGCTTTATATGAAGCACTACAAATCGCTCAAAAAGAAGCAAAAAATGGAAATAGTGTGACAGTCAAATGCGACTCAATGTACTCCATAAATTGTATCACGAAGTGGGCAATAGGATGGGAGAAAAAAGGCTGGAGTAAAAAAGGTGGTGAGATTAAAAATCTTGACATCATTAAACTAGCCTATGCTCTTTACAACTCTATAAAAAGAGATGTAGAACTTACTCACATCAAAGCTCATGCAGGTTTTGAGGGCAATGAACTAGCAGATAGAATGACCATGTATGCTATAGTTAAGAAAAGCGAGTCTTTCGTGAAATACTCCCAAGAGATAAATGTTGCAGAAATTTTAAAGATGAGAGCTGGTTAAATCATCTTAAACTTTACTCTTTCTTGCCGCCATTTTAATATAAATATGAAGTATCTCAATAGCAGCAGGAGTTATGCCACTGATGTTCATGGCAGCTTGTAGAGTTGGTGGTGCAAAACTTTTTAGTTTCTCTTGAACCTCTTTACTTAAACCACTTACTCCTGTAAAGTCAAAACCTTCAGGGATTTTTATTTTGAGATATTTTTTCATTCTCTGTATCTCTTCACTCTGTTTGTCTATATAACGAGCATATTTCCCCTCGACTAAAATCTCTTCTTTGATATAGTCGCTAAACTCTTGTAGCTCTGGAACAAGTTTCAGCATTTTTTCTACATCAAAACTTTTTCTTGCTACTAACTGCTGGGCTGTTGAAACATCTTTTAGTGGCTGTTCATTCATAGAATCAAGTATAGCATTAAACTCTTTGTTTGGAGTAAATTTTGTGTCTTCTAAAAGTTGCGCACCATAGCGTATCTGCTTATCTTTTAACTTGATTTTTTCATAAAGTTCATCGCTCACTAGCCCTAAGTCATGACCATAATGCCCAAGTCTTGTATCTGCTGACTCTTCACGCAAAAGAAGTCTATACTCTGCACGAGAGGTAAACATTCTATAAGGCTCATTAGTTCCTTTTGTGACCAAATCATCTATCAAAACACCGATATAAGCCTCATCTCGTCTAAGTATAAGTGGCTCTTTGTTTTGAAGAGCTAGACTTGCATTTATCCCTGCCATGATACCTTGTGCAGCGGCTTCTTCATAGCCTGTTGTTCCGTTGATTTGACCTGCTAAGTAAAGTCCTTTTATCTTCTTTGTCTCTAAAGAGTGCTTAAGTTCTCTTGGATCAACAAAATCATACTCTATGGCATAACCATAACGGACTATTTTTGCATTTTCCATCCCAGCAACAGAGTGAATCATATCTCTTTGAACCTCAGGAGGAAGGGATGTACTCATACCGTTTATGTAGTATTCTGTAGCATCAGCAGTTTGTGGCTCTAAAAATAGATGATGTCTATCTTTGTCGGCAAATTTGCTTACTTTATCTTCTATGCTTGGGCAGTATCTTGGACTTTTTCCCTCTATCTGACCTGTAAAAAGTGGCGCACGGTAGAAGTTGCTTTCTATGATGTCATGAGTGTTTTGGTTTGTATAAGCTATAAAACATGGAAGTTGTTTTTTTGTTTTTCTAAACTCCTCTGTGTTAGTTCTAAAGCTAAAAGGGCTTGGATTTTCATCTCCATCTTGCTCTTCCATCACAGAAAAGTCTATAGTTGTAGCGTCTATCCTTGCACAAGTTCCTGTTTTGAGTCTAGCCATATCAAGTTTAGCATCATTGCGAAGTGAATCACTAAGGTTTATGCTTGTCTGTTCACCATAACGCCCAGCACTCTGTTGAATTTCTCCAACATGAATGATGCCTTTTAAAAATGTTCCAGTTGTTATGATAACTTTTGATGCAATGTAGTCATTTAAAAGGTCAGTTTTAACACCTTTTACTTCACCATCTTCTATGATAAGTGAGAGAGCCATCTCTTGGGCTAAGTCAAGATTTGGAGTGTTTAGTACAACATTTCTCGCTATGACTCTATATCTATCCATATCTATTTGCGCACGACTTCCACGAACAGCAGGTCCTTTTGTTTGGTTCAGAATACGAAACTGTATCCCAGCTTCATCCGTGATAAGTCCCATCTGACCACCAAGAGCATCAAGTTCACGAACTAAATGACCTTTAGCAAGTCCACCAACAGCAGGATTACAAGATGTCGCACCTACATTTTCAGCAAGCATAGAGATCATCAAAGTTTTGTTACCAATCCGAGCAGAGGCAAGAGCTGCTTCAACTCCAGCATGACCACCACCTACTACTATTACATCATAATTCATATATAACCCTAAATTTTATTCTTAAATGGAATTTTAGCATTTTTGAGTATCATTTGCATAATATTATAAGGTTTAGTGAATGAATGAAGATTTATTTAAAGATTATGTACCAGAAATTTTAGTGTATAACCCCGAAATAGATGGTGGTTATGAACATAAAATACGCGAAGATCATCTGAGTGTAAAAGCGAACTTGTTAGAAAAAATAAGAAAAGCTAAATCAAAAGCAAAAGAGAAAGTCAACGGAACAAAGTCACTTTTTAGACAACCCATAAGAACGGAGAATGAAAACTAAATGTTACAAACAGCAAATACAGCCTATAACAACGAAGAGTATGAAACAGCTTTCAAGCTTTTTACAATTTTAGCAGACAAAGGTGATTTAAATGCCCAAACATCATTGGGATATATGTATCAAAATGCTCAAGGTTGTGAAAAAGATGATAAAAAAACACTAGAGTTATATATAAAAGCAGCAGAACAAAATCAACCTTATGCACTTTTTAATCTAGCGATACTTTATGAAAATGGCATCGGTGGGGTAGAGCATGACCAGTTTAAGGCACATGAACTCCACTTAAAAGCAGCAGAGCGTGAAGTCCCTCAAGCACAGTATGAAGTTGGCTTGATGCTAGAGCGAGGGCTTGGTTGCGCTCAAAACTATAGTGAAGCTGCATTTTGGTACGAAGAGGCTGCAAAAAGAGGACACCTAGAAGCTTTTAATAATCTTGGTGTTTTATATAAAGATGGCTTAGGTGTGGTTCAAGATGATGATAAATGTTTTATCTGTTTCACTCGTGCATCAGAGGGTGGACTTGCCCAAGGATACTATAACCTCGGTCTTTTATATGACCAAGGAGTAGGTTGTGAAACAGATAATGATAAGGCACTTGACTTATGTAGAAAGGCCGCTTATGCAGGGCATGAAAAAGCAAAAGAGATTATCAAAGGTCTTCAAGAAGATGGAAAGATAGTTTTTTAGTTTATATATTGATTCATCGCCTGTATGTTACAAAATAGTGCATAATAATATGATTTTCTTATAATTATCATAGTTGTACCCCCCCCATTTGCCAAAATAGTTATATACTTGACGGTAAAATTTATATATGAAGAGTACGCATGGCAGAACTTACATTTTTAGACTCTGAGATTATTGTCTCAAAAACGGATACAAAAGGTCATATAACCTATGGAAATGAGCTTTTCTTAAAGCTTGCTGGTTATGCTGAATCAGAGATTCTTGGAAAACCACACAATATTGTGAGACATCCAGGTATGCCTCGCATCATTTTTAAGCAACTTTGGGATTATATACAAGCAGGTAAAGAGATAAATGCTTATGTTGTAAACAAATCAAAAAATGGTGACCATTACTGGGTTTTTGAAAATGTAACACCATCTTATGATGCTAATGGAAAGATTGTTGCTTACTACTCTGTGAGAAGAAAACCAAGCGAGAGAGCTTTAAATATCATCAAACCACTTTACAAGCAGCTTTTAAATGCTGAGAGAAGTGGTGGTATGGATGCTTCTTTGAAAATACTTTCTACACTTTTAGAAAAAAAAGGAGGTCGTTATGACAAATTCATCTTATCTCTCTAGGTTAGTAGCCTTGGGCTATTTTATCGTTGTCCTTTTTGTTGTTGGTTATGTTCTAAAGTATTTTATAGATGGTTTTAGCCTTGTTGATACTATTATGTTAGGGATTATTATAGTTGTTGCAGTCTTGTTTAACAAGGCAATAGCAGGACTAAAAGCTTGTATGCAACGCTCTATATATGTTTTAAGTGAAGCAGTAAAAGGAAATCTTGAAGCAAGAGCAACAGGTATTATTGACCAAGGTGATGCAGGATATATTTGTCATGCAGTAAACAACCTACTTGACCAGATGGAAACTTTTATGCGTGAGATGGGTACCTCAGTCGGATATGCAACAGAGAATGAGTATTTTAGAAAGTTTGATGCTAAAGGACTTAATAGTGCTTTTGCTTTTGCAGGAGATAATGTAAACAAAAGTATTGATGCAATGCATGAGAGTTATATGGCACAGCAAAAATCTGAGTTAGATGCAGTTTTGAGTGGTGTGAACAAAAACAATGAACAACTACAATCTTTACAAGCTAGTTTTAGTTCCAATACTGATAGACTAGATTCTATCTCTCAAAAAGTAAAAGACTCAACACAAATGAGTGTTGAGAGAGCAGAGGAAGCAGAGAGTGTTGGAGAAAAACTCTCAGGACTCAATGAACTTTTAGACTCAAACGCACAATCAACACTCTCTCTTGAAGATAGAACAAAAGAGATAACAGATGTTATAAACCTTATTAGTGACATTTCCGACCAAACAAATCTTCTTGCCTTAAACGCAGCCATAGAAGCAGCAAGAGCAGGTGAACATGGACGAGGTTTCGCTGTTGTAGCCGATGAGGTTAGAAAACTAGCAGAGAGAACCCAAAAGGCAACAGGAGAGATAAAAGCTACAGTGCAAGTGCTTCAACAAGAGAGCATGGAGATGAGCCAAAGTTCAGAATCTATGCGTGATGTAGTAAAAGAGTTTAGTGAACTTATGGCTACATTTGGTGACAGTATGAATAAACTTCGTGATACAAATGAGATTATTGACAAAGAAACTCAAAGTATTAAGAACCGTATTTTTGTAAATCTTATCATGATAGACCACATCTTGTTTAAAACAAATGCTTACACATCTATCAACCTTGGTAAAACTATAGCAAACTTTGGAGACCATCATAGTTGCCGTTTTGGTAAGTGGTATGAAGGCGAAGGTAAAGAGATGTTTGGAAATGCTCCAAGTTTTAAAAAGATAGAAAAACCTCATGCAATAGTACATAATAATGTAATGGATTCCATGAAATGTGTTGATGGAGTAGGTAGTTGTATCGCAAATAAAAATGCGATTATAAAAGATTTTACAGATATGGAACAAGCAAGTAGTGAACTTTTTGTCTTAGCAGAAGCTATGATTGACGAAGTTCATTGATATTTGTAGTCAAGTTTTAGATATAATCTCGTTAAAAAGAGAATGCTATAGATGTTTACAGGACTAATCCGTGAAATCGCAACTGTTAAAAGTTTTGTTGGAAGTACCTTGTCTCTTAGGGCAAAGTACAAGGCAAATATTGGCGATAGTATTGCCATAAATGGAGCTTGTTTAACAGTTGTAAAAGTTGATAATGATGGTTTTAGTGTAGAACTTTCACCTGAGAGTCAAAAAGTATTGGCAATGCAAAACTATAAAAATGAAGTTCACATAGAACCCGCTATGATGATGGGTGATAAGTTTGAGGGTCATGTAGTTCAGGGTCATGTCGATTGTATCGGTACTATAAAAGCTATAAAAAACAGTGGCAACTCTTATGATGTTTTTGTCTCAGTTGATAAAAAACATATACCATTTATCGTTCCAAAAGGTTCTATCACTATTGACGGTGTGAGTCTGACGGTAAATGATGTAAAAGCAGAGACTTTTAGACTAACTATCATCCCCCACACAATGAAAGAGACCCTTTTTAGAAACTATAAAATAGGTTCAAAAGTAAATGTTGAGACCGATATGTTCGCTCGTTATGTTTCACATATAATTTCACATCAAAAAAATATAGACTCTCTTTCATGGGATGAAGTTGAGAATATTCAAGCAAATTATTAATTATATCCTTGACTATAATATCTATTTTATATATAATTGTCCTTATATAAAAGGACAATTATGAAAGCACTTTTTCAAAGAATCATGACAGACTTTATAGAAAAAGAGATAGATGGGATAATTTCAAGAGATTATAGCATTCCTCTTGATAGTAAGAAAATAATCTCTTTGATAGGGGTTAGAAGAAGTGGAAAAAGTAGCATTTTGTTTGATATTATCAACAAGCTTCGCCAGACTCTAGCTCGTGAGAATATCATCTATCTTAATTTTGAGGATGATAGACTTTACCCTTTGAAACTGGAACATCTTGACCTTATTTTAGAATCATATTTTGAACTCTATCCCGATAAAAGAGATGAAAAACTTTACTTGCTTTTAGATGAAGTACAGGTAGTAGATGGATGGGAGCTTTATGTCAGAAGAATCCATGATAATTTCAATATCTCGATTTACATAACTGGTTCTAGTGCAAAACTACTCTCAACAGAGATAGCTACAAGTTTGCGTGGCAGGACGATAAGTTTTGAGATATTTCCTTTCTCATTTGCAGAGTATTTGGCTTTTAAAGAGATAAAAGTCAATCTACACTCTTCTACCTCACTGAGTTTTATAAAAAATTCATTTGAGACTTATATCGTTGATGGTGGTTTTGCTGAGACCATAGGAGAAGAGAGTTTTATATCAAGAAAGATTTTGAGTGACTACTTAGAACTTATAGTTTTTAAAGATATAGCAGAACGATACAGCATCCACAATACTGCCCTTTTAAAACATCTCAATAAATACTGCTTTACCAATATCGCGACACTTTTGAGTTTTACAAAGTTGTACAATGAGTTTAAATCACAAGGATATAAACTTAGTAAAGATACTATATTTAACTATATGGCATATCTTGAAGATGCTTATGCCCTTTTCACAGTTCCTATCTTTAGAAACTCCATCAAAGAGGAGCAGAGAAATCCTAAAAAAATCTATGCCGTTGATAATGGCTTTAAAAAAATGTATGATTATGCTATAAGTGAAGACAAGAGTAAACTCTATGAAAACATAGCCTTTTTACATTTGAGACGACAAAGCAAACAAGTATATTACTATAAAGGCAAGCAAGAGGTTGATTTTTATGTAAAACTGGATACAAAAGAGCTTCTTGTTAATGTGAGTTATGAGATTGAAGATGAAAAAACCAGAAAACGAGAGATAGATGGTTTATGTGAAGCTATGGATTACTTTTCTATGGATGAAGCCTATCT
>JALTUB010000017.1 GCA_027047745.1 Sulfurimonas sp. | reverse complement strand
CATTGCAAGGTTTACAACCAAATTATATTAAAATGGATATTGAAGGTGCAGAACAAAAAGCTATAAGGGGTGCAAAAAAAATTATACAAGAATATAGCCCTGTTTTAGCAATTTGTCTATATCATAACCCTAAAGATTTATGGGAAATTCCACTTTTAATCCATGAAATGAATCCAAATTACGATATGTATATAAGAGTTTATGGTCATTTAGGCTTAGAGACTGTACTCTATTGTGTTCCAAAATAGCATGAAAAGGTTTTAACTTATGTATAAATTAGCTTTTGTTGGTGGTAGTATTCACTCTATTGCAGGGTATCCTCATTTTATTGCTTCACAGATGGATAGAAGATTTGAAGTCGTAGCTGGAGTTTTTAGTTTAGATGAAAACATCAACATAGAGACAGCTCGCCAGTGGGGTATAAAAAACATTTACAAAACACATGAAGAGATGCTCAATGATAAAAGTCTTGACATTGATGCTGTTGTTATCTTGACGCCTACCCCCCAGCACGCTAAAATTATTGTGGCTCTTTTAAAAAGGAATATTCCAGTTATTTGTGAAAAACCTTTAGTAGGCTCACTCGAAGAGTTGCAAGAGGTAGAGAAGATATTTGATGCATCAAAACATTTTTTGGTTGTAACAAATAACTACAGTGGCTTTCCAATGGTTCGTGAATTAAAAGAGAAAATCAAAAATAATGAACTAGGAAAAATTTTACAAATAAGATTGCAAATGCCGCAAGAGAGCTTTTTAAGACCACCTAAAAGTGTGAGATATCCTCAAAAATGGCGATTAAATGATGACTTTATTCCAATGATTTCGCAGGATTTGGGTTCACATTTACATCATCTTTCTTATTTTTTACTCGAAGAAGAACCGCAGAAACTTATGGCAACTTATGAAAGCTTTTCTCAATACAATGTGGTGGATGATGTGAATATATGGTTAAAGTATAAAAATGGGACAGAGGGATATCTTTGGCTGAGTAAAATAGCATTAGGGAATCGTAACGGCTTACATATAGAAGTGTATGGGGAAAAAGCAAGTGCATTGTGGCATCAGGAAAATCCTGAAAAATTAGAATTTTCATATAGTAGCGGACAAAAAGTTATTATTGATAGGGGAAGTGATGTTGAAATGCTTCCAAATAGTTTGTACAATAGAATGACACCAGGGCACCCTGCAGGATTTATTGAAAGTTTCGCAAATCTTTATAATGATATAGCAAACTCTCTTGAAAATTTCTATGAAAAAAAGAGATATACGAGTGATTATGTTTATAGCTTGGAGCATGCAAAGAATTCTATTCGATTATTACATGGTGCTAGTATTTCAAATAAGGAAGAAAAATGGATAAAGTTGAAGAGTTTTTAATAGAGTTTATCTCACAAAACAGTGGAGTTGACATATCGAAGATTGATACGAATGTGGATATTTTTGAGAGTGCTTATATAGACTCAATAGGTATTTTTACTTTATTGGTTGAAATTGAAAATGAGTTTGATAAATCAATTACTCTCGAAGAAATATCAACCTTAGAGCAATATACAATAAAAAATATTAAAGAACTGATAGAGAGTGCTTAGCTATGTCTTATATAATATCACGGGCACACTTGAATGATACAATAGAAATAATGCAATTTATGGATGATGTATGGCGAAAAGGTCACATACTTTCATATCATAAGGAGTTGTTTTTATATGAATTTCAAGATGGTGAAAAATTAAACTTTATTATTACAAAAAATGATGAAAATAAAATTGTAGGACTTTTTGGTTTCATTCCATATAACTACAGCAATAATCCTGATATTGCTGGTTCGTTATGGAAGGTAGATCCAAAAGTTAAGGCACCTCTATTGGGAATGCAAATGCGGGAGTATTTTAAAAAAAATATTACACATGATTTTTTTGCAGCACCTGGTGCAGGTTTACAGACAAAATCAATTTATCAAGTCTTAAAAATGAACTGGAACCGCATGGAACACTATTATATCGCTAATAGTGTAATAGAAGAGTTTAAAATTTGTAAAAATCCTCAATTGCAAAACATTAATCCCATTCAAGATAAAAGCATTAAATTTGAAAAAGTTACAGATAAGACTATATTAGATAACTTCAGATTTATGGGTGAAGAGATTGTTCCTAGAAAAGATAAACAATATTTTAAGAAACGATTTGTAAATTATCCAATCTATAAATATGATATATACTCTTTATCTAATGATGGTGTTATTAAAAATCTTATTGTTTGCAGGGAAGTTGAAGCAGAAGGGCATTACGCATATAGAATTGTAGATTTTTATGGTTCAGAGCTTTTTATGCGAGAAATAGCATCATTTTTTTATAGATTAATTCTTGAAAAAAAATATGAATATATTGATTTTGTTTCTTTTGGTTTTGATCAAAATCATTTACTTGATGCTGGTTTTACGCTTTTGGATTTTTACAATACGCAAACTACAATTCCTAACTTTTTTGAGCCTTTTGTGCAGCAAAATATACCAGTGTATTGCGTATCAGATAAGAGTAAAAAAAGATTTAGGCAGTGTAAAGCTGATGGTGATCAAGATAGACCAAACTTTGTGAGGTAATTATGAAACAGGTTAAAAAGTTATTGCTAAAACCAACTTCAACGATAAAAGAGGCTTTGCAAATCATAGATAGTGGAGCCATGAAGATAGCTTTAGTTGTTGATAAAGATGAAAAACTAATAGGTACGCTGAGCGATGGTGATATAAGAAGGGGATTGTTGAATAATCTATCTTTAGATGATAGCATTGAAAGTGTCATCTTTAAAACTCCAACAGTTTGTAATGTCGAAGATACAAAAGAGCATATTTTAGAAGTAGCGATAGAGAGAAAACTATATCAAGTGCCTA
>JALTUB010000016.1 GCA_027047745.1 Sulfurimonas sp. | reverse complement strand
CCTGGATTTGTTTTAGTGTTAAGGAAGTGTTTTTGTATGGGGATAAGAGTTTATTTAGAGAAGTTTTGTCTTGTTTGTTTATTATACCCTCTATGATTATCTGAGTTATTTGTATCTTTGGGGTTGTGGTGTTTGCTTGGAGAGATGGACTTATATTAGAAACAATTAAAACTGCTAAATATAACTTTATGATAAATTTCATTTTTGTTCCTTTATATTATCTCAAATTATCATAAAATTATCACTTATATTTGTCGGTTTTTTGTCGGGTTGTATAAATATAAATTTTTGGTATAATTTGAAATGGAAATTAAAAAAATTATATTTTTACTAATTGGCATAATATCTTTTATCAATGCTAAACCTGTAACTATAAATATTCAAAAAACAAATATAGAAACTTTTAAAATTCAATATTTTTATGATAAGTCACAAAAATTAAACATTAACAATATATTGAAAATAAAACGATTTAAAACTATCAGTAATATTCTTTCACTTGGATATAAAAAAGGAAATAACTGGGTCAAATTTTCCATTAAAAATCCTACAAATAAAAAAATAGCACGATTTGTGGGGTTTAGTGAAGATTTTTATTCTGTCTTTGATTTTTTTGTAGTAAAATCGGGTAAAGTTATCCAAGTCTCTAAAAACGGACTCAAAGTGCCTATGAAAAATAGAAAAATCAAAGATATGCTTCCTGTTTTCGTTGTAAGGCTTATGCCACATGAAACCAAAACAATATATGTCAAATTTAATACTGCTTATGGAATTTTTGGAAAATTTGTTATACAGTCTTATATACGATATATAACTTACAGATTTTTTCAAAATTATTTTTATTTTTTATATTATGGAGTTATTCTAACTATACTTTTATATAATATTTTTATTTATATATTTTTAAGAGAAAGAATATACCTTTTATATATTACTTATATTTCAATATTTTTTATTCCTGTTATGCTTTATAGCGGCTTTATTTTATATTTTGTGGATGGGGAAATTTTTCAAAAACTTCAAATTGCATTTCCTTCAACATTTTTTATATTGACCATATTTACACAGCAAGTTTTAAAAGTCAAACAAATGCTCCCAAAATTAAATAGCATATTAAATTTTTTTAAAATTTTGCTTATCATTTGTGCTATCTGGATAGCTATAGATATAAACAGTGGATTTTACTATACAAGCTTAGTCACAACCCTTACATTGATAACATTGATAATTACTGGTATATTGTCTATAAAAAAAGGTACAGCGGTAGCATTTATATATGTACTTGCTCTTTGTTCATTTTTTTCAGGTATGATTTTATTTAACCTTTTGCAATTTGGTATTATTCCATACAATACAGTAACTAGAAATTTTCCTTTTATCGGCTCTGCTATTGAAATGATACTATTTTCTTTAGCTTTGGCCGGTAAAATGTATACACTAAAAAATGAAAGACTCGCAGCAAATAAAAAATTGCTAAAATTAACTACTGAACAAAATAGACTCTTAACTCTTAGAGTAGAGAAACAGACAAAAAGATACAAGTTGCTCCTAAAGGAGTTACAACACAGGGTTAAAAATAATTTTCAATCTATTTTAACATTCTTATGGTTGCAAAAACAGTTGTTTAAAAATGAAGATGCTATAGAAGCCTTCGAGATGACTTGTGAGAGAATTCGTGCTATGTCTTATATACATGAACTTTTTTATATTGATTCAAATAAAAAGATAAGTTTAAAGCCGTATATTCAAAAATTTGTGCAATCTGTTGCAAATAAAAATGATAAAATCGATATACAGACAAAAATATCATTTGCCAATATATCAACTGAAAAATTTGTAAGCCTTGGCATGATACTCAATGAACTAATTACAAATAGCTACAAATATGCTTTTAAAAATATTAAAAATCCTCAAATTATAATCAGCTTCTCAAAAAAAGATGGATATAATACACTTTATTACAAAGATAACGGCATAGGTTTTGATAAAGAGATTTTAAATAAATCAAAGAGTCTTGGCTACAAACTTATACAAACATTTGCTCAAAAATTACCTGATGCTACTCTTGAGATAGAAACAAACAATGGTGTAACTTGTATAGTAAAATTCAAGGATGAACATGAATAAGAACAAAATGAATATTCTTATAGTTGATGATGAACCACTTATGACTCTTTTCTTAAAAGATATTATAATACAAGCGAACGAGAATATAGTAGGTATTTGCCACAGTTGTGATTGTGCTATCAAACATATAAAAGAGAAACAAATAGATATAATTTTTATGGATATAAACATCCATGGTTCACTTGATGGGATAACCGTTATAAATAAGCACCTTAAAGATCCAGATACTATAGTTTTTTATATAAGTGCATATAATGATAAAGATATCATACAAGAAGCACTTTCAAGCAAACCATATAACTACCTCATAAAACCGGTTAGAGAAGAGGATATACATATCGCCTTAAGTGTAGCAAAAAATACTCTTCATTCCAAAGAGTGTTCTCAAAAATACTCAGCTTCTAAAATATATTTAGCTAAAAATGTCCATTATGATACGAAATTAAAAAAATTGCTTAAAAATAATAAAGAAATTTTATTGAGTCCAATAGAGCAAAAATTGATAAATATTTTTGCAAAAAGCATAAATATAACTATTTCATATCAAAGACTTAGAGAATATGTATGGGGAGAAAAAGAAGTAGCCGAATCTACAATAAGAGACACTATCAGTAAACTAAGGAAAAAAGTTTCTGAGTTAAAAATAGAGACAAATTTTGGGCAAGGCTATATATTAAAGGATTATAATTGAAACATAAAAAAACTATTGTTATTTTTAGTGGAGGACAAGACAGCACCACTTGTCTTGGATGGGCGATTAACAGATTTGAAG
>JALTUB010000015.1 GCA_027047745.1 Sulfurimonas sp. | reverse complement strand
TTCTAAACCTATCTAATGGACTTCTAATAGAGTAGTATGCCCAAGTTCCTTTTCTCTCAACACGCAAAAAACCAGCCTCTTTTAAAATCTTTAGATGTCTTGAAAGACGAGACTGAATCATATCTAATGAACTTTGCAAGTCGCAAACACAACACTCTTTATGCTCATCAATAAAACGAAGCAACAAAACTCTTGTCTCATCATTTAAGGCAGATACACTTTTTAAAAAGATTTCCATAATCGTCTCCATAGTTTCTTGCTTGTGAAATTGTAGCAAAATAAAATGATAATATCAAGATATATTGATGTAAATAGCTAGACGCTTAATATTATCTTGAACTTGAAGCTCAAGATAAATATTAAAAGTATTATTCTCCGTTTGGTCCATTATGACAATCGTAACAAGTTATTTGATGTCCTGCTGTAAAGTTTTTAACACCATGCTCTGTATTAAAGCTTCTCGCACTAAATGTTTTGGAAAGTACCGTTCCTCTGTAGTTACTTCCATGACAAGATGCACATGAGGCTAGATTGCTTCTTGCTGCACTTCTATGATTAACTATCCAGTTACCTCCAACTGTATGCATCCCATGAGGTCCACCTGATATTGTAGTTGGCGTTGTGGTATGACATGCTGTACATTCAGCTATAGTTCCTTCATGACCTTGCACGGCTATGCTTTGAAGGTTGTCTTCTTCATGAGAACTTGGATAGATAGCATGTGTAGAACCATGACAAGCTGAACATTGCATTTTTCCATGTCCTGTGCTAAATCTATACATATTTTTACCAGTCGCAGGAGTATTTGCATTGGTCGCAAATCTTGTATCTAGTGCTGCTCTGAGTGTACCTGTATTGGCATTTGTAACTGCAGTTGTATAACGGTTACCACCTTGATGACAGGCTTGGCAGTTTGGCTCATCCAACCAACCAACTCT
The DNA here is from genome assembly GCA_027047745.1 of Sulfurimonas sp. Lineage (GTDB taxonomy): Bacteria > Campylobacterota > Campylobacteria > Campylobacterales > Sulfurimonadaceae > Sulfurimonas. The sequence goes on along the minus strand of JALTUB010000015.1, from coordinate 1,963 downwards.
TCCATGTTTTCCTACAGCATTCATATCTCCATGACAAGATTGGCACTGAATATTACTCTTTTTCCCCATAGCACCACGAAGGCATTTTGTTGTTGCACCTGGATGACATCTATAACATGCACTTCTGTTTGTTGATGCACTCATTTTTTGATGTGTAGTTGGGTCTATAACATTTGCATGTAGAGAGTGTATAGACTCTGTTAAAGGTTTTATGCCTGTTATACCTGTTCCTGGTAGTGCATTACTTTTATGACATGTAGCACAAAGGACAGGATTGCCATTTTTAGCACTTGTATATAGTCCTGCATTGTCGTATGTGTTGTATCCTGCAGCTTTTAGTGCTGTTTGATTGTTTGAAACTGCATTTGGGAACTTTTGATCATGAAGTTTTAAGATATTGTATTTAAAATCTTTTTCTGCATTAGCATCATTTTCCCAACCTGCACTTGGTTTTGCTGCTGTGTAGCCACTTGTTGAGCTATGACAGGCTTTACAATCCATTTCATCACTGATAGGAAGTACAACTTTAGTTGTTGCGAGGATTTTACCACTACTGTCTTTAGCAGTTACTTTTACTAAAGGATAATAATTTTTTGTACCATCATTATTATAAGGTGTGAGTGGAATACCGTGTGCTTCCCACCATTTATGAGCAGTGCTGTATTTTAGATTATGTGGTGTGAGTGTTGGTACAGAATTTCCTGTCAATCCAATATTTCCAGTAGGTATTGGTGTTGTCTTAGGAAAAAGTTTTGCAACATAGTCCCAAAAGTTTGTTTTTGGGTTGTTGCTACTATCTAATAAACTTGTAGTATTTAACTTTCCATTTAAACTTTTTACTGCTTCATAAGTTATAGTTACTCCTGAAATAACATGCTTATTTGTTGTTCCATCTTTACGGATGAGTTGAGCATTAAGGTCGTTGTATGGTGGTAGTATTGAAAAGACTGAAAAATCAGACCCATCCATACAGTGCATACCTAAGTCGTTCCAAGCTAAGAGTGTATATTGACCTGGCGTTGTAGTTTGATTTGTAGTTGTTCCACCTCCTCCTTCAGAGTTAGAACTATTTTGTGAATAGCTTTTGTTTTCACTATCTGCTTCAGTCTGTGTGATTTTATGTACTTCACTTTTACTTGCTAAGTCATTTATAAGTGTCTGTTCAACTGTTTTAGAGTCATGAGAATTACCTTGTGAAAGATACTTGTTATGTTCTGTTTTTATTTCATTTATTATAGCATCAGAATTTGATGTTGAGAGATTATTATCTTTAGCGTGTTTATATAAAACATTTGATATGGCTTCAATAGCTTTAGAGTCTAAAGGTGTCTTTTTGTTTAGCTCGCTTAATGATATATTCAAATCATTTGCAGCTTGTTCTACCAAGCTCCTTGTTGTTGCATTTGCTTCATAGGTAGTTACAACTGTAATAACTTTTCCACTGTTTGTTTTAAGTACCGTACTATTCTTAGTATCTCCTGCATCCACCTTGCCATCTCTATTAACATCAATAAATCCACCTGTTGCAGTTACTGGGTATGTTACAGTTTTGCTAAATTTATAATATCCCTTTCCTTGTTCTGCTCCTGTTTGATTACTGGCATCCTTGACTGTCGCATGTAAGATAGGACCACGGACGACTTGTATTGTTGTGCTGGTTGTAGCTGTTGGTGTACTACCTCCACCACCTCCACTACATCCGGCGAGTAAAGCTATAAGTGCTGTTGAGTAAATAAACGATTTCATAAAATCCCCTTTATTCTGTATTATGATTTTAGAATAATAAAACACTATGATGAAGATTTTATGAAGATTTATGAATTGTTAAAATAAATTTTAATATTTAAAAGAAACACCTAGTTTTAAGTATTGATTATAAGCAGTGCTATCTGGCTCATAGTAAGTGTTAGAACCATAAACTACATTGTCTGATTGACCGATAGTCTGTTTTTGTAAAACATAA
>JALTUB010000014.1 GCA_027047745.1 Sulfurimonas sp. | reverse complement strand
TTGGACAGTATTTAGCATTTTTTTACACTCATTTGTAAAACAATCCTTTTTAAGCCCCATACTGCCGAGTTAAACTTAAGGTTTCGGACCCCCGTTTTTTTCATTAAGTCAAAAGTGTAGATTTAGGTTTTAATTTTTCTCTTTTTGGTCATAATTCAGACATAGAAAATAAAGATATAGCTAATTAATCCCTATAATATGGGGTTTAAATAAAGAGGTACAACTATAAGCCGAGTTTTGTTTTGATAGTATTAATCTACTATACTCTTTACATAGTATCTCTAGCGAAACAGTAGCATTGTAAGACGCTGACCATCTGTTTCTTGCTGCCATGTTGGGTTTACAAGCTCTCTATGTCGCCATAAAGACTGGTGGGCTCTTACTCCACCTTTTCACCTTTACTACTTTTTGTTCGCAAAAAGTATGGAAAAATTCCAATAACATTTTTATGCTTTAGTGCCTTAGCGGCTAGCGAAAGTATATCTGAACTTTGTTCAGATATACGACAAATAGTAGAAGTTTATTTTCTGTTGCACTTTCCCTCGTATTACTACGGCCATTTGTTAAATGGAACACTGTCTTACAGCAGCTCGGACTTTCCTCTTGATCACTCAAGTCACTACTCGTTGTACCTGTGAAAGTTTACACAAATTATCATTAATGAACAACTGTTCTTGTATAAATAAAATGTAAGTATCAAGTAAATCCCATCTAGTAAAGTAAATAGAATTAATATCAAAGCAATTTGAAACCTTAAAGAAAGGCTCCTTTTTAGTTCTTCAAACACTTAATATGCCTCTCTCTTCACTCTAATATAGTAAATTGATGGCTCAAATAGTAACAAATGTTCACTTCACCAAAACAAAGTTCAAATTTAACATAATATAAGACAAATATAGATATAATAAACATTATTTTAGTTTTAAAATTGAAGGATTAGTTAATGAGTATTCCTATTTATACTTACGATGCGATTGTAGTTGGTGCAGGACTTGCAGGAAATGCTGCGGCTAGAGAATTGCAAAATGCAGGAAAAAAAGTTGCTGTTATCACAAAACTCCACCCTCTTAGAAGTCACTCTGGTGCAGCTCAAGGTGGTATCAATGCGGCTTTTAGTGATGAAGACAGTGTAGAATTACATGAGTATGACACAGTTAAAGGGGCTGATTATTTAGCTGACCAAGATGCTGTAGAATTTATGTGTAAAAATGCTCCTGAGACTATCAGATGGGCTGAAAGAATGGGTGCTGCGTTTAGTAGAACTCCTGATGGAAAAATTGCACAACGCCCTTTTGGTGGTCAATCTTCACCTCGTGCATGTTTTGCAAAGGATAGAACAGGATTAACACTCCTTCAAACTATTTATGAACAAGCACATCGTTCTGGTGTTAAGTTTTGGGATGAATGGTATGCAGCAGATATAATCTATAAAGATGGAAAAGTATCTGGTGTTATTGCATTTAATATTCGTGATATGCAGATGGCAATCTTTAATGCAAAATCAGTAATGTTTGCAACTGGCGGTTATGCAAGAGCTTTTAAAATAAGTTCAAATGCTCATGCAAATACAGGTGATGGTCTTAGTATCGTTGCTCGTCATGGTCTTCCTTTAGAAGATATGGAGTTTGTACAATTTCACCCATCAGGACTATCTGGAAATGGTGTTCTAATATCTGAAGCTGCTCGTGGTGAAGGTGGAAGACTTTTTAACTCAGAAGGTGAACGATTTATGACTAAGTCAGCACCAAATGCTATGGAACTTGCTTCTCGTGATGTTGTTGCTCGTGCTATCTTAAATGAGATTCGTGAAGGTCGTGGAGTTGGTCCAAGAAAAGATGCAGTTTATCTTGATGTTACACACTTAGGAAAAGATCTCATCATGGCAAAACTTCCTGAACTTCGTGAACTAGCTATCACTTTCTTAGGTCTAGATATGATCAAAGAACCTATACTTATCTCTGCAACTGCACACTACTCTATGGGTGGTATTCCAGTAAATATTGCCGGTAATGTTCGTAAAAACAATGATGAACTTGTAGAAGGTTTTTATGCCGCTGGTGAGTGTTCATGTGTTTCTGTTCATGGTGCAAATCGTCTTGGTGCTAACTCTGTACTTGAAGCACTTCTTTTTGGTCGTTTTGTTGGTAAAACGATGGTAAAAGAGATAGATGATATAGAACTAAGAGTTGCAACTGAAGAAGATGCAAACAAAGCACTAGAAGAGGTTAACTGGTTTCTTAGCAACAATGGTAATGAAACTATCCCTGTTTTAAGAGAAGAGTTACAACAAAGTATGACAACCAATGCTGGTGCTTTTAGAACAAAAGAAACTTTAGAAGTAGTAATAGCTAAAGTTCAAGAGCTTCGCAAACGCTTTAAAAATATTCGCATACAAGATAAATCTACTGTATTTAACACTGAGCTTCAAGAAGCGTTAGAATTTGGTCATATGCTTGACTATTCTATGTTTATTGTTGAGAGTGCTGTTGCTAGAGAAGAGAGTCGTGGTGCTCATTTTAGAGAAGATTTCAACACAAGAGATGATGATAAGTTCTTAAAACATACAATGGCTTATATGGATGAGAACGGTGAACTTTCACTAGACTACATGGATGTTGTTCTTGGCAAACATGAACTTCAAGATAGACATTATTAAGGAGAATTGATGAGTACGCATACAATTACTACACAAAAAGTAAATTTTAAAGTATTTCGTTTTAATGCTGATAAAGATTATCTTCCATATTATGAAAACTATGATATGGAAGTTACTTCAGAAGAAGTAGTTTTAGATATATTAAACAGAATAAAATGGGAACATGATGGAAGCTTTTCATATAGAAGGTCTTGTCGTCATGGTATATGTGGAGCTTGTGCCATTAAGGTAAATGGAAAAGCTACACTTGCTTGTAAAGAGAGCATGACAAATATGATTGAATTATTTGGAAATGAGCTTACTATAGAACCACAAAGTATAAAAAGAGCTGTTAAAGATATGATTATCGATAAACGCGATTTTTGGGAAAAGCATGATGCTATCAAGCCTTACCTGATTTCTGATGTTGATGAAAACCCTGAACATGAACACTTAGTTACGCCAGAAGAGTCAGAAGCACTAAATGATGCTGACTTATGTATACAGTGTGGGGCTTGTCACTACTCTTGCCCTGTAGTTGAAGTAAATGAAGACTTTTTTGGTCCAGCTGCTTTTGCTAAAGCATATCGTTTTGAAGCAGATGTTCGAGATGAGGCACATGACATTAGACTTCAAGAACTTCATCAAGAAAAACAGGGTCTTTGGGACTGTGTAAAATGTTTTGAGTGTGCTGAGGCTTGTCCAAAAGATGTTAATCCAATCGAAAAGATTACAAGTCTTCATCAAATGCTATTTAAAGAAGGTGTTGCTACTTCAAATGTTGCAACTCGTCATGCAGTTGGATTTAAACACTCTATTGCTAGAAATGGTGTACTTGATGAAGGTGGCATGGTTCTTTACTCTGAAAGAGCGGCTATAGTAAAGCATATTCCACTAGCTTTAAATATGTTTAGAAAAGGTAAAATTGTTCCACCATGGGGCATTGTAAAATCAGAAAATCTTGATGAGATTCAAAAATTAGTTAAATCTTCATCAACTGCAAAGTTTTAGGAGCTAAGGAAAAAATATGAGTAAATTAAAATACGCACTTTTTACTGGATGTACAGCTAAACAAAGTACACCAGAGCAATACATGTCAACAATGGCAGTTGCAAAAAAACTAGATATTGAGCTTGTAGAGTTAGTTGAAGCTTCATGTTGTGGAGCTTCTCACTTACAAGATTATGATGACTTTTTATCTCTTGTTTTAAATGCAAGAAACATCGCTTATGCTGAAAAGCATGGTCTAACAATGGTAACTATATGTAATACTTGTCAGTTAAATACTGCTATGACAAAACATCGTTTAGATAATAATGCAGACTTAAAAGCAAAAGTCAATGAAAAACTTGAAGAAGTTGGTTTAGAGTACAAAGGTACTTCACAAATCACGCACTTTTTATATGCAATCATAGATGATATTGGTCTTGATAAAGTAAAAGAGATGGTTGTAACACCACTTAGTCAGTTTAACATTGCACCATTTTATGGTTGTCACAATATTCGTCCAAGTGAACTTCAAAACGAAACACACAAGGGTAATGAAAACCCTTATAACCCTACTTCGCTAGATGATTTAATCATTGCTTGTGGTGGTACAACTGTTGATTATGAAGAGAAAAATAAATGTTGTGGTTTTCATGTTGAACTTCAAGCTCCACACACTTCAGCTATACTAGCTGGTAAAGCTGTAGCTGGAGCTATGGATGGTAATGCTGACTGGATAGTAACTCCTTGTCCACTTTGTCATCTTAAACTTGACACTCAAACAGGTCATCTTTCAGAAGCTGTTGGTCGTGATGTAGCACTTCCAGTTCTACACATGCAACAGATGATAGGACTAGCTCTTGGATGTAGCTCTGAGGAATTAGGCTTTAAACATCATATAGAAAAAGTAAACTTCGCTTAGCACCTCTCCCGAGGTGAAGCCCTTTTATCTCAAAGGAAAAACAATGTCAAACTCTATAGAAATTATATCTTGGAATGTTAATGGAATCCGTGCAGTTGCTTCAAAAGAAGCATTAAAGTGGATAGACGAGAGAGAAACAGACATCTTATGTCTCCAAGAGATAAAAGCCTTAGAAGAGCAGATACCAGAAAATTTGTTTGATAAAAAATATGAAGAGAGAGTTGTAAACTCTGCAGAAAAAAAAGGTTATAGTGGAACTACAACTTTTAGTACCATCAAAAGCGATTTAACTTCTACTTGTAATAGTATCGACACTATGAATGAAGGTAGAATTATAGAGACTCACTTTGATGATATAGTTCTTTTTAATGTTTACTTTCCAAATGGTCAAAAAAATGATGATAGGCTTTCTTATAAAATGAAATTTTATGATGATTTTTTAGCTCATTGTGAAGCTCTGCGAGAAGAAGGGAAAAGCATAATTATTTGTGGAGATGTAAACACTGCACATAAAGAGATAGATCTTAAAAACCCAAAAGCAAACTCTAAGAAATCAGGCTTTTTGGATATAGAAAGAAAGTGGATAGATAAACTTTTAGATCATGGATACATAGATACATTTAGATATGTCAATGGAGACGAAGCCGACCGATATAGTTGGTGGAGCTATCGTTCAAACGCAAGAGTAAACAATGTAGGTTGGAGAATTGACTACTTTTTCATCAGTGAAGATCTAGCAGAAAATCTTGAAGACGCATTTATCTTAGACTACATCACAGGTTCAGACCACTGCCCTGTTGGTATGAAAATATCGTTATAAAATAAGTATACTACCCTAAAAAAAACCAAACAACAATTTTGAGATTCTTATTCTAAATAAGCTAAAATAAGAAAATAAAACATTGGTTGAAATAGCAAGTGCAAATAAAATAACTCCGAAGATTTTACAGAATTGGAAGAAGATATTTCTTGAGAATACAGAGGTTGCAATGGAACCAGCAAAAGCTGTAAAAGAGTACAAAGATGAAGTAGCTAAATTAAAAATAGAAGTTGGTGAATATGCTAAGAAAGTGGGACAATTAACCCTAGAAAAGGACTGGGCAGTGGGAAAGCTAAAGGACTTGGATCTTAGAAAGAAGAGATTAAAACATATTTGCTGAAATACCAATCTATTTAACAAAAAAGGAATTAAAAGAAGATACGGCAGACTATATGGACTTTTACAATTATAGAAGATTTCATGAGACACTTGAGTATAAAAAACCTATGAGCGTTTACTTTGAGAGTTTGAAGATTAATATGAAAAATATTGAAATTCAAGAAGAAAATGTAGCATAAAGTTACATGTTAGGACGGAATAAGGATTTTAGAAATGTTGTATGGATTAATTGGGGTAATATAGTTTTTATTACTTGCAAAATATAAAATTATTGCAAGAAGTGGAAGAAGAAGTATTTGGATGGGAAACTCTTTTTAATATTTAAAAAGCAAGTTTTGTTCCTTTTTTGATTCTTTATTTTTGTTTAAATGTTGGAAAGTGTAGCTGAACTGTTTGAATTGGAATATTAATTTTAAGGTTTATTTTATTTTTCGTGGGATTTACCTAGTTTGACTAATCACTTAGATTCTATTAGATGATTTTCTTTGTGTGTTAGAGCATTTATAAAATCTTTTTGCAACTCTTGTGGTAACTGACCACTGATAGCTAGATCAAGAACTTTTTGGATTCTTTGTTCATTTAGCTCTTTCTCTTTTATTATCATTTCATGTCTTAGTCTGTTTTCTTCTAGTTTAGCTTTTATCTCTAAGCTCTTTTTTTTATGTTTGTACCATAAATATATACCAACAAGTAACGCAAAGATAATACCTATGGCTATATATAGACTTATCATACTCTGCTTTTCTTTTGTTTTTGTATCCATTTTAGAGATTTCAAGTGTTGTTTTTGATGTCTGTTTTGTTATATCTTTTTTAGTAACACTATCTATCTTAGCGATTTCAACTGCTTTTTTTGACTCAACTTTAGCTACTTCTATCTTAGAATGTGCGACTATTTTCGCCATTTCTAGCTTGTTTTGTCTATCTAGTGCTTTATCTTTACTAACATAAGCTAATGAGTTTGGATTAGTCCCATCGGCATTCATGATGTAAGGTTTACTCTTGTTTGTCTCTTGACAAGCAGAGAAAAAAAACAATACTAATAACATCAATACATATCTATAAAATTTATTCATATTTTTTCCAAATCGTAAATTAGGACTTAATTATACTCAAAGCACCCTTATATATTGGCTCATCTATAAAACCATACTCTTCATCTACAAAACCTGTAATGCCCTCTTCTCTATGCATTTCAAATAGTTTTACGATGATTTTAGCTCTTTTTAGCTCTTCTTCTTTATTGACAAGCATTTTATTTACCAACTTTACTTGATCAGGAGAGATACATCCTTTAGAGAGATAACCCATACTCTTTTCAAGTTCTAGCCATTTTCCAAACGACTCAATATTTTTAAATTCTTGAAATATAAAAGAGACAGGTTTAACTCCAAGAGCTAAAGATGTAACTAAAAAATGAGACAAGATATATCTAATTGTTGGATTATCTAATTTTATAAGAGTTTGAGGTAAACCCATATCTACAAAAAGGTCTAAGATACCAAGATGAAAAGCAGTTACTTTTTTGTTTACTGCTAAGGATGATAAATTAACCCATGAAGAAGCTGTTTCTATGGAAAGATGCAACTCTATCTCATCTTTTAAAAGGTGTAAAACACTTCTAACTTCTTTTTCATCTTTTATCTTTGGAACTCTAATGGCATCTGGCATAAACTGGTTTAGATATGTTATCTCTTCATACCCACCCTCATCAAGTGCATTTACACGAACTACAAGTTTCTTATCACTCTTTTCTATGCGAGATAAAAAGATAGCACAAAGAACAAGGGCAAAAGGTTTATCTTCAGGGCTGACACCATCTTCAAGGTTGAGCATGATACAGTCTGCTTCAAGCTCTTCTATCTTTAAAAGGTGTTTTAGATTATGACAAGAGAGCATTAAAACGGATCTGAAATCATTTTTTTTATTTAAAACTCTATATCTAGGTACAGCTAACTTATCTAAAGCTTCAATATCTCTTCTTTTGTAAGCTTCTTCTATCTCCCTTATCATCTGCATAAACTTTTTTTATCCTTTGAGTGAAGATAAAGGTAAAGAGCTTCTATCTCTTTTCGCGTTAAATAATATCTTGGCATACCATTTTTTCGTCTATTTAAAGCCTTAAAGAAATCATCAAAATTCATCTTTCTTATATCAGGACCACGAAAACTTCTTTTTTTGTTTTTATATATATAGTTTGCGATAAGTTTACCCTCGCCATCATCACCATGACACTGCTGACACCCTATTCCACGAGGATTTTTATAGAGTTGTGAAGCATACTCAAGTGGTGTAATAAAGTCATATTTTGCAAAAACAAAAATCGGAACAATCAAAAAAAACATATATTTCATAGCAATACCTATATTAAAACGATATAATATCCAAAATAATATTTATAAGTTTTAAATAAGAGATAAAAAATGAATAAAATACTTTTTATAGTAGCACTCACAATCACTTTTCTTTTTACAGGATGTTCTGCACCTATACCAAAACCAGTAAAAATAGATCCAAAAGCTAAAGTAGTGAACTACTTAAGAGATGTAAAACCTATACTTGATAAAAGATGTGTAGTTTGTCACTCTTGTTACAACTCACCATGTCAAGCAAAATTTAGCTCTTATGATGGTGTTGATAGAGGTGCTAGTAAACTTTTAGTATATGATGCTTTGCGTTTAAAAGCTACAAAACCAACTAGACTTTTTATAGATGCTCAAAGTACCAAAGAGTGGCGAAAAAAAGGTTTTTTTTCTATCACATCAAACTATGATACAAACGCAAGTTATAACGATTCCATCATGATACATATGCTTCATGACAAAAAAGAACATCCAAAAGTAATAGGTTCTTATAAACCAGAAACAGATAAGCTTGTTTGCCCTAGAAACACTCAAGAGATGGGAGAGTATTTACAAGACAAACCAAATCATGGTATGCCTTATGGTTTCCCACAAGTGAATGATAAAGAATATACCACTCTTACAAACTGGATTGCTCAAGGAGCAAAAGGACCAGATAAGAACTCTTTAAAAAACTTAAAAACGCCAAGCTCTAAAGCTTCTAAAGAGATAAAAAAATGGGAAACTTTTTTCAATAAACAAGACCCGAAACACTCAGTAACTGCTAGATACCTTTATGAACATCTTTTTTTAGCACATATTCATTTTAAAGATACAGGTAGGGAGTTTTATAAACTTGTTCGCTCAAGAACACCTTCTCCTAAAAAGATAGAAATCATCCCAACTGTTCGCCCTTTTGATGATCCTAAAGTAGCAAAATTTTACTATAGACTTCAAAAGATATACTCTACAATAGTGCATAAAACGCATATGGTTGTTGAGTTTGATGATAAAAAGATGGACAGAATTAAAAAGCTTTTTATAAAAACAAAATGGATTGGAAAACCTCACTACATAAACTACGAGACAAAAACAAGTGCTAATCCTTTTGTATCTTTTGCTCAGATTCCAGTTAAAAGTCGTTATCAGTTTTTACTAAATAATGCACACTATATTGTTATGACTTTTATCAGAGGTCCAGTTTGTAGAGGACAGATGGCTCTTAATGTTATTCATGACCATTTTTGGGTTATGTTTCAAGACCCAGAGCATGATGTATCAGTAACAAATCCAAACTTTTTGCTTCTTCAAGCAGACAATCTTAGTATGCCCATAGAAACAAGTTCACAAAGTTTACTAGAAACTTTTAGTGACAGATATAGAGA
>JALTUB010000013.1 GCA_027047745.1 Sulfurimonas sp. | reverse complement strand
AAATACAACAATGGAAAAAATTTTATCATCATCAAGATTTAAAAGCTTTTGCAGCGTTTTCGTATGTTTATAGTTTTGATGAAGTGGGTTTTGAAAGGTATGTTTCTTTTCATAGATGCTCTGTGTCCATCTTTTTTGATGTTTCGAGCCAAATATCCAACCTTTGTAGTTTTTTGTCTCTATGACGAATATACCATATCGTGAGACTATGATATGATCTATCTGTGTAGTTCCATCTTCAGTGGGTAAGGTCACATCTTTTAAAATCCGGTACTCTTCTTTGTTAAGCGAGATGCCAAGAAAAGAGTTGAGCATACCCTCACCGACCATTCCTTTGCCGGTAGCTGATTTAAAAAACAGTACAACCGCAACTATAGGGATAAGCCACCATAACTGCAACAGAGGTGCTAAAATCATTGAAAGATCAAGCATCTTTTACTCATCCTCTTATTGAATACATCTGAGAACTCATCATCGCAATATGCTTCATGGTTCACTAGACCAAGTTTTAGGAACTCGTTTTGTTGATAAAGAATTTTTAAATAACTCTCTATCAAGCCTATATCCGTGCTCTCTCGATTGATAGCTTTTTTAAATCTCTCAATGAATTGTTGAATCTCTTGCTCATTATCACTCTCATTTATCTCATAAAAGACTCTCTCTGCAAATACATTCTGAGACAATCCCAACTTTTTTAACCAATCCTTGAGTTCTTGCTGCTTTTGCTTGAGTTTACTTTTCATATTGTCCCTATTTGTCCCTTCGACTTGTTTTACAATTCTACCAACCTAAACCTTTGTTTAGGAATAAATCAAATAGGAGCCATCATGGCTAAAAGTACAAAAATGACAACATCGGCAGCTGCTAGAATTCAAGCTGGGGCAGCTAAGACAAATGGAGGCGGTGCACCAAAAGGGCACTTCGCAGGTAGAGCACAGAGAGCTGCTGCACATAACTCAAGCAAGGGAGGTAAATAAAATGGGAAGATTAGGCGGATGTACTCCTCCGAATGGACCGAGTACAACAGGTAATCCATCAGGCGGCGGTAGAGGTAATTGCCCTAGTAAATAAACTTTTAGTAGAGCATCTTTGCTCTACTGACATTGAGTAGCTTTTTGTTCAAATATATCAATAAACTTTTCTTGATCTTCTTTGAAATCATCATAATCTATTTTTTTCATTGTTTTTGACAAGGCACAGATACATATTGCTTTTTTATGGTTAATATAAATTTTTCGCAATGGCTTAGAATACTGAGATACACAACTATTTACAATTGAATATTCTGTAGCAACGGGATATCTATCTTCGCTATAGATATGTTTACCAACTTGATATGCAGCAGGAGTCCCCATGATCAAAGCCGACATGGTACTAATGATTGGTTTTTTGAATTTAGCATATTTTGATTTTGTTAAATCCTCGTCACACTTTTTGCGCTTAATAACCGAAGAAAGTTTGATTATATTTTCTTCTTCACAATTTGAACAAATTATTTCCAGTTTTGATGAGGGGTCTTCCACTTTAATCTCTTCCTTGTTTAAAATTGCATTTTATCAAGCTATTAAAAAAATTTATTAAAATATAATGAGAAGAGAATTGAGAAAAGTAGCAAAAATATAGCACATCACCTATGCTATTCTGGCAAAAGATAAAGTCATATAATAATAACACTATCTCTTATCTATTTACAAAAACCATTATAAAAATGGTTCAACAAAGAACTATACGAAAACAAAAATTAATTAACTATCTCTTTCCTGTAACATATTCACTCCTTTTAATGGTGTAATTGTATACTCTATATCCTAAATCTTATCTTATTTTATTAAACTATAGTGAAACGTGTTGAAATCAATGCACCAACTTTTGGTTTTGTAACACTCATTGCATATTTACTATAAAATAAGTCATCTTTATCGATAATAGCAATTGGTGTTCCTTTATTTTCCTCTCCCCTAGGGTAATATGTTCCTTCAACCGAATGAACATTAATCCCATCTTCAAGACCGATTACGTATTTTATATAATTCATGGGATATCTAACATCAAATTCCGATAGTATTGGATTTGTGCCCCCTAATGACATGTCCAATCTAGAATTATTTATTGGATATAATCCAGGAATTGAAAAACCATATAAAATTTTAATAGGTTTACCTTTCAGTTTTTCGACAGCATTTTTATCAAAAATAAATCTTAATACTTTTTTTTTACTATTCGATTTCTTTCTCACCTCTTCAACAGATTTTATTACATTCGCAGGTGCAGATGAACACCAAAAACCAAATTTACTAAATCTATCTTCAACACTTGTTTTTTTCATATCTTCCAAAGATGGAAATATACAACTATCTTGCCCATCAGAAATATCCAATTTTTTTTCAAATTGTTCATTAATCTTATAAACACGTAACTCTATATCATGAAGAATAATTCCATGCCCATTTTTATAGACAGTCACATGTTTCCTCAATCCTATGTATCTATAATTGATCCTTCTTAATTTATCAGATGAATATATATACAAATATTGTAAAAGAGGATATATATATTTACTCCAACTAAACAATATCAATGTTGATAATATTGTAATTATCACACCTGCAATTAGCCAATTATTCCCTATATATGTATATATAGAAGTAATATTTCCATTAACGTCTACCGCACTCACTGCATCATTCAAGTACACTTCCTCTTAATATTTCACAAATAAAAAAGTTAATATAAATTAATCTTAAATATCTTTAGTGATTATATCATGTAAATAATTTGTTTTGATTAATTAATTAGCATAAAGCCAATCTATTATTTATATATTCTTAGGTCAACAATGCACTACCCACGATGCTAGTACCTACATTCCAAAGCGAGTCTGTAAATGCCATTAGTAAAGTATCTGTCTTAGTGATGTTTTGTA
>JALTUB010000012.1 GCA_027047745.1 Sulfurimonas sp. | reverse complement strand
ACTTATAGATGAAGAGATACTAAAAAATAGACTAGGTTCTCAGTTTGAAAATGATCTTATTTATATTGTTACTAAAAATCCTATCAATAGACTTGATGATTACATAGAGATATTACAAGACTACTCACTTAAGAGAGAAATGCAATCTCTTGCATTGGATATATCTAAATCTCTACAGACTAATATATCTGGTTTAGAACTGCAAGCGAAAGTTTCTAACCTTACAGAACAACTCAACACTACTAGTCAATTAGAAATGTTGGAAATAAATAATATAGCTACTATTGAAGATAAAGAAGTTGATTTTATATGTAAAGAGTGGCTCCCAATCCCTGTAAGAACAGTCTCTCTTGTTACAGCACCAGGCGGTACAGGAAAAAGTTGGTTTGTACTGCAATTAGCAATTAGAGCTATTCAAGAGCAAAAAATAAAAAAAGCATTTCTATGGTTAAGTGAAGACCCAAAAGAGATTAGTAAAAATAGATTTAATAAGATATTTGATAAAGTCCTTAGATTGGAAGATGAGACTATTAAAAGTAAAATAGATATTAGTGACTCCCCTACAATACAATTTCTTTATGATGATCAAAGAAAAGTAGAGGTCTCACCCCTACTCCCTCATTTTAAGGCTAAACTTCAAGAGTATGATTTAATTATACTAGATCCACTTATTGCCTTTTATGGAACAGATGAGAATAATAACTCTAGTGCAAGACGATTTATGCAGCTCTTTACAGATTGGGCAAATAAAGAGAATAAAACAATTATATTTATTCACCATAGCACAAAGAACACTACACAGAGTAGAGGTGCTAGTGCATTTGTTGATGCAGTAAGAACAGTTTATGAACTAGATAAGATTAAAGATAGTGAAGGTAAAGCAATAGAGTCCCATAAACGAATTGTTAAACTCACAAAAGATAATTATGGAATAGGTAATATCTTAGAGAGTTATAGTGTCCAAAGAGCCCTCTTCCCAATCCATATTAAACATGAAGAAATAAGCTATAAAGAAGAGAATCCCACATTTGGTCTGCCAACTGACTTTTAAAATTACTAAAATAAACAATAAGTGAAGGAGAAAGGAACTATGTTTTTAAAAACACTATTAAATTATTTACTCAAAATCTTCTCTAAAAGAAAATGGGGAGAGAATCCTAATTTCTAAGAAGTGGAGTAGGGTGTTAAAGTACTTCTCTTATAGAGGTACTTTCTAAGAAATTATTGATAATGACTCTAGTACACTCACAAAAAAACGAATTCATTTAATACTACAACATCTTTTAGAATTAGAGGGTGCAAAAAAATAGTAGAGTAGGGTGATAGTCACTGATTTGTTGGTATTAAGAGGTATTTTACAGAGATAGATGTATTTTTTACAAGGCACTAATGTAAAAAAAACGAAGTCATTTAATAGTCGAGAAGAACAATAAATATTCTAGTCGAAGTGCTAAATCGAGAGGAGGGTACTTTCTTGTTATGAGAACAATGCCTTGGAGCTCCTCAGAGCCGTTATATATCTCAACTATACCATCTGTAGTAAGATAGGGAGTTTTTGGTGTGAATGTCATCTGTGTGCCTTTTCTTGATAGATTTAAAGTCGTTTGGTGGTTTGATTATGGAATTTATACCACTTACACCGTTTTTTGGTCTTAATTGCATAAATATTGTAGGTAAATTTTCTGCCATACTCTTATTGTATCCCAAAAGGCATTTTAGAGAGAATGATCTCTTTTTGGTTCACATAGCGTTTGCAATCTTTTCCACCTAAGAGTTGACATGTTTTTTGCCACTGTTTAGAGTGACCGTCATTTTTTGCACTGTAAGCGTGTAAATAAAAGAGGAGGGCGTGTGCATATTCATGAGCTATGACATCTGAGAGAATATAGGAAAAACTCTCTTGCATCACTTTTTTATTGAGATAGATGGTGATGTGATTATTTTTATAAGAGGTGAGTCCATAGAGTCTGCCTGGTATTTTATCTGTGATAATAAGAGGAAACTTCTTTCGTATCCCAAAATGCTTTTGCATATTATCAAGTATCTTTTGCTCTTTGAGATTGATTTGTGTCTGGTAGCTTTGGGGTAGGGGATTGTGTTTAAAACTGTAGGAGTTGTAGTAGTTGATACCAAGAACACCACTAAAGAGTACAATTATAGTGAGAAAGAAAAGCTCTAGTTTTTTCTTAAGCACTTTTTATATTCCTAGCTCATGCATACATGCCACACAGTATTGAGATTCTGGTATAAGTTCTAAGCGTGCTAGAGGGATATCTTCCTCACACTCTTTACAAATGCCATACTCTACAGTATCTATTTTTGTTAAAGCAAAGTTGAGTCTATTGAGTCGTTTGTTTGCTTCTTCTAATCTTTGAAGATTGAGGTCTTGGTCTTGTTTTAGCATTTTATGGTCAACACTATCTAGTGAGCAATCTTTTTTGATAGGTTTAAGAGATACTTGCGTGTTTTGAATTTGAGCAGTAAGTGTTTCTATCTCTGTTGTAATTTTTTGTTTGAGTTTTATTTTTTCATGGCTTGTCATAGTTTATTTCCCATCTTGAGGAGTTTATTATACAGTAATTGGATTGAAGAGTAGGGTAAAAAGAGCTATAATTGTAGGATAAATTTTTAGTGAGGTTATATTGTAAAAAAAAGATGATGAGAATACTAAGTGAGGAACACGCTCTTATGAGAAGTTATGCTATAGCTATGTGTATGCTTGCTCTTTTAGATGAATGGAAAAAACAAGAGAGGATGGGTGCAGTTGCAAAAATATATAATAGCATTACCCTTAAAAATAATAATTTTCATAAACAGATATATGAAGTAGAAATAGGTAAAAAGAAGAAGGTAAGTAAAAAATGTGAGTTATTTGAGAAGGCGAGTGCTTATGCTGTTGTGGCCTGGAAGAGAGTAATACAAGAAA
>JALTUB010000011.1 GCA_027047745.1 Sulfurimonas sp. | reverse complement strand
TAAGATTAAATTTAAGTGTATTAGATGATAAGAAAAACTTTAAAAAAAACAACAAAAAGCGAAAAACTAAAAGCCTTTATAAAAAAAGCAAAAGTACCACGAGAATTTTTAGCGGCAAACCGTAAGATGATTTCAAGAGGTGCTGTTTTAGGTATATTTATTGCAGCTATTCCGATGCCCATGCAGATGGCAGCTGTTTTACTTTTTATGCCTCTCTTTCGTTTCAATGTCCCTATAGCACTTGCCATGTGTTGGCTTTCAAATCCTATCACTATGCCACCTATGTATTATATGGAGTATGAACTTGGTTCTTTCATGCTTGGCATAAAAGCACAACCCGTAGAGTTAACTTTAGAGTGGTTTTCAAATAATATGGCAGATATTTTTATACCTCTGTATTTTGGAACTTTCATCTTTGCTGTTGTTAGTTCTATATCTGCTTACTGGACAGTAAATCATTTCTGGAAATCTTCAGTATATAAAGATAAGAAAAAGCATAGAAAAGATAGATAATCTAAATTTTTACTTACTTTTCTACACGATTTGGATAAGTTATCTATAATATAACATTTTTTTAATACATATCTCTTAGAATTGCGTTAAAATTGCAAACAATAAACTTTGGAAATTATCATGATAAACAGACATGTCACAGAACAAACCACCATCTTTTTTAGTGTTGTCAAATGGGTATTTTTATCATCAGTCGTTGGTGTTATTATCGGTGCAGTTGTATCATTTTTCTTAAAATCTATCGGCTGGGCTGAACTGCACCAGTCAGATATGCCCTTTCATTACTATTATCTCCTACCTATTATGCTTGTACTAACTGTTTGGATTGTCAAAACTTTTGCACCAAACGCAGAAGGGCATGGAACAGAAAAAGTGATAGAAGCTGTTCATAAACATTATGGAAAGATAGATATTGCTGTTATTCCTGTTAAGCTTCTTGCTACACTTATGACAATTTTTGCTGGTGGTTCTGTAGGAAAAGAGGGTCCAGGGGCACAAATCGGTGCAGGAACAGCTTCTTTTATTGCTACTATTTTTAAATTCAGAAAAGAAGATAGAAAAAAACTTGTCATTTGCGGTATTAGTGCAGGTTTTGCTTCTGTATTTGGTACACCCATCGCTGGAGCTATCTTTGGTGTTGAAGTACTTATCATCGGTGTTATCATGTATGATGTTCTTCTTCCATCTTTTATAGCAGGTTTTGCAGCCTTTACAACTACACAGTTTCTAGGTGTTGAGTACACATACTATGATGTTCGTTTTTATCAAGAGATTGCACTTGATATTCCTCTTATCCTACAAGTTATTTTAGCTGGTATCTTTTTCGGTATTGTTTCAGATATATTTGTTACTACGGTTCAAAAAACTTCAAAACTTATAAAATCAATTCCGTATAATATTTATCTTAAGGCTTTTGGTGGTGGAACTATTTTGGTTATATTGACACTAATCTTTGGAGAGAGATACTTAGGTCTTGGAATGGGAACTATGGAAGATGCTCTAAACCCAGCGGCGAGTATTGGTGGCGATTTACCTTGGTACACTTTTATACTAAAAACTATATTTACATCTATAACTCTTGGAGTTGGAGGAAGTGGTGGTATCATCACACCAGTATTTTATGTAGGTGCTACAAGTGGAAACCTTTTTGGACACCTGATAGGAAGCAATCATGTTCCTCTTTTTGCTGCTCTTGGTTTTATAAGTGTTCTCTCAGGTGCTGCAAATGCACCTATAGCCGCAACCATCATGGCAGTTGAACTTTTTGGCTTAGAGATAGCTCACTACGCTGCAATTAGTGCAGTTATTAGCTTTTTACTCACTGGACATAAAAGTGTTTTCAGCTCTCAAAAATTAGGCATGAAAAAATCAGATGCTCTTAGTGTTGATATGGGCGAAGATATAGAAAATACTCATGTGCATTTAGAAGATAAAGAGGCAAATAAGATAAAAAGTATTCAAGATAGAATCCGTAAAAAAACTGAAGATTTATATGACAAGAAAAATAGTCGGAAAAAGTAGAACTTTTAAGTAACAATATGACTAAGAGTTTTGGTGCTAACTTGAACAGTTTGTCCTATTTGTAGATTTTTAGCTTCATCTTCACTTATAATAATTTCTGAGAGTTGATGACCTATGGCAATAGTGGCGATATAATTTACATCTACTTTTTTTATCTCTAAAAGTTCACATTCAAAAAAGAGCTTTTGATTTTCACTTGTGTTTAGTAGTACATCCTTTGGCACTCCATCATTTATGATTTTTCCGTTTTCTAAAACTACTACACGAGAAGCAAGTCTATAAATCTCACTTGGGTCATGACTTACCATGATAGTAGTTGTTTTAAACTCTTTATGAAGTGATAGTATCTCTTGTTGAAGTTTTGTACGCATATCTAAATCAAGCGCAGATAAAGGCTCATCCATTAAAAGTAGTTTTGGTCTGCTCATAAAAGCACGACAAAGACTTACTCTCTGTTTTTGACCACCACTCAAAGTATTTGGAAGTCTGCTTTTAAGTTCACTAAGTTCTGTTAAGCTTAAAAGTTTATTTGCTAGTTCTTTATCATCTCTCACAAAAAGAAGATTTTTCTCTACACTCATGTTTTCAAAAAGAGCATAATCCTGAAACACAAAACCTATCTCTCTTTTTTGAACGGCTAAAGATTTTTTATCATCTAACCATATTTTATCATGAACTTTTATATCTCCACTTACATCTTCGAGCCCAGCTAAAACCCGAAGTAGAGTTGTTTTTCCAGCTCCACTCTTTCCACTAAGTGCTAAAAATTCGCCCTCTTTTATCTTTAAGTCAATATCCAAGTTCATAATACCACTTGAACCATGAAGTTTTTTATGTATCTTAAACTCTATCATAGCCCAAATTTCCTCTTTTGTTTTGCATTGAACGAATAAACACTGAGTAAAACTATAAAGCT
>JALTUB010000010.1 GCA_027047745.1 Sulfurimonas sp. | reverse complement strand
AAAAATGGACTAATATCAGTAAAAAATAGAGATCAAAATGGATTTTTAGCTTTGAGACAAGAAATATTTTTTAAAAATTAGGTTTATTGGATAGGAGTGATGTTTAGTTGGTTGTGCAGTGGTCTCTCTATAGACTGGTATATTCCTTCACGAATAGCAATACTAGGCACAACGATGATGAATTTACTCCATCCATACTTCTCATACATCTCAAACATAGTTTTAACATATACATATGTTTTACCTGTACCTGTTTCCATCTCTACATCAAGATTAACAGAACATACAGAGGTGCTTACTAAGTTTTCTGATATAGGTAGATTCTGATTTTGTTGTATAGTTTTTATGTTGTTTAATATCTCTATATTTGTAATACTTAGGTCACTATTTTTAAACCCTGAATCTTCAACTACTTCATCAAAAAGACCTGCTTGCCCTTTCTGCTCAACTTGTTTACCTGGATCAATTCTATAAGAGATACCACTACTTTTAATCTGTCCCTTAAAACAGTCAACTACAGAAGCAACTGCATCACTTTGATACTGCTGCTTTTTAAACTTTATTTTCATTTCTGACATATTTATATACCTCTTACTTCAGTATCTGGAGATAATTGAGTAAATATCTGTTCAATATTAATCTTCATTTCATCACTTTTAAATCCACTTTCTTTAAAAACTACACGCATTATTTTTCGTTTTGCAAGTTCTCTTACAAATGCTTCATCTAAATCATCTTCAAAGCATGCAGCTAAAGTATCTTCATCCACAAAATAAACTTCTTTATTATTGATTCTCTCTTTCTTTATAGGTAATGCTAAATCTACACCCCAGTCCAGAAGGACTTGAAAGAGTAAATCTTCTGCTGTTCTATCTTCTTTTATATTTTGTTCTTGAGTATCCAGTAGGGATTGGCTCATTTGATCTGGAGTGTAATAAACATCTTTCATGTTTGAGTTATCTATTTTTAGGACTCTAAAACCTATATCTAAATCGTCTATACCTTCTTTATCTGCATTATCTTCTTTTATTTTTTTACCTGCACGACGGATGCGTTCTTTCCCTATTTCTGCGATAGTTTTGTAACCTGATTTAAACCCATCACTTTTTTCATTTGTTTTTTCTGCTAATTGAATACAAATATACTTTCTCTTACTATTACTATTTGCATTTAGCTTCATTACTGCATGAGCTGTAGTTGAGGAACCACTAAAGAAATCCAATACAATATCATTTTCATTAGTTCCTATATTTAATTGCCTCTCAATAAGCTTTGTTGGCTTAGGTGTATCAAATACTGGTGTATCAAATAAAGATAAAATCTCTCTAGCTGAATCTTGTGTATCGCCAACCTCTGTTCTTAACCATAATGTATCAGGTACCAACCCCAAACCAACTTCATTTAAAAAAGTTTTTAATCTAGGCTTTTCTAGTTTCCCATCTATTCCCCACCATAAACGATTTTCATCTAACATTTTCTTTGTTCTAGATTTTTCATATGCCCACACTCTATTTTCATTTGGATATATTTCTTTTCCTGTATATGGATTAACTATTGGATAATACAAGTTAGGTCGTTGAGCACGTGTTTTGTTACAGGTATATACAACAGACTGCCATCTTCCTCTTTCATCATTGTCAATATTTTTATACCCCTTTAATTGATCTTCTTTTCTATCAATTTTTCCAGGAGTCCAAAGTTCCTTTTTCTTTGAGTATAAAAGAATATGATCATGTGTATTACTTAATGTTTTACTATCATTTTGTTTAGAATACTTCTTTTGCCAGATAATATTTGAAACAAAATTATCTCCTCCAAATATTTCATCACATATTTTTCTTAAATTAGAAACTTCATTATCATCAATACTAATAAAGATAGAGCCCGTATCTTTCAATAAATTTCTTGCTAGTTTTAATCGTGGATACATCATACTCATCCAGTCAGAATGATACCGCCCATTAGATTCTGTATTTGCGATCAAGCGACCACCTTCACTATCCCTTTGACCACTCTCTTCAAGTTCTTCTTCCCTGCTTCGAGTATAGTTATCTTTATATACAAAATCCTTACCAGTATTGTAAGGAGGATCAATATAAATCATTTTCACTTTGCCTAAATAACTCTCTTGTAAAAGTTTTAAAGCTTCAAGATTATCTCCCTCAATATAGAGATTTTCTGTAGTGTCAAAATCAACACTCTCTTCACGGCAAGGTCTAAGTGTTTTGTTTATTGGAGTGTTTGCACTGAGTAATGAAGCTTTCTTTCCTGGCCAATTGATTGTATAGCTTTCACGAGGACCATCTACTACAGCATTTGAAAATTCTTGTTTCAGTAGATTAAAATCAACACCTCTTGTTATTGTCCCATCTTCCTCTTGTACTTCAGTAATACAATGAGGAAATAAAGCTGCTAATTTATCAATATTTTCTTCAGTAACTTCAGTTGTTTTCATATCTAGTTTTTTCATTATATTGCTCTTACTTCTGTATCTGGTGAAAATTGTAGTATCACTTGGTCTATGTTGATTTTATCTTCATCTTGTTTATAGCCACTCTCTTTAAATACTGCTCTTAGTGGTTTTCCTTTTGCTATCTCTTTGGCAAACTCTGCATCTAAATCTTCATCAAAACAAGCGACTAAAGTATCTTCATCTACAAAGTAAACTGTTTTACCTTGTATCTCTTCTCTTTTTATTGGTAGTGACAAATCTACTCCCCAATCTAATAACACTTGAAATAGCAAATCTTCTGCTGTTCTATCTTCTTTAATATTTTGTTCTTGTGAGTCTAATAGTGACTGACTCATTTGGTCTGGAGTGTAGTAAACATCTTTCATGTTTGAGCTATCTATTTTTAATACTCTAAAACCAATATCTAAATCTTTTATACCCTCTTTATCTGCATTATCTTCTTTTATCTTTTTACCTGCACGGCGAATTCTTTCTTTACCAATTTCAGCTATTGTTTTATATCCTGCTCTATTCGCTTCACTCTTTTCATCTGTTTCTTCTGGAAGCTGTACCATTATAAACTTTCTATTACTATTATTTTCAGCATTTAATTGTATTACTGCATCAGCAGTTGTTCCTGAACCTGAGAAAAAATCCAATATAATATCATTTTCTTCCGTTCCAATTCGCATTGCTCTTTGAATTAAAGTAGTAGGCTTTGGAAAATCAAAAACCTTAGTTTTCATTAGCTTTTCTAATGATTTACTTGCTTCATCAGTCGTACCAGTATCTTCTCTTGCCCAAAAATTCACAGGTACCATTCCTTTATCCATCTCAAATAAAAACTTTTTTAATCTAGGATAAGTATTATTACCTTCTTTCCCCCAATATAACTTATTTTCAGCTACATGTTCAATATGAGTATCCTTTGAATATTTCCAAGCATTTGTAGGATGAGTAACAAGATTATTTGTTATAGGATTCTCTATATCATATGATAAATTTGGACGTTGATCTTTTGTTGCAGGATTAACATAAGAAACACTTGTCCATACTCCACGAGGGTCATTATCAGGATTAGTGTATGTTGAATCAGCTTTGGCATTTCTAGGTTCTTTCACTTCAGATAAGATGATTGATTTTCTAAAACATAATATGTGTTCAGTTAATGTTGCAAATGTTTTAGAATTGTTACTTCTAGTAAATCTTTTCTCCCAAATAATATTTGCTAAAAGATTTTCTTCTCCAAAAACTTCATCACATATTTTTCTTAAATTTGCTATTTCACCATCATCAATTGAAATAAAGATAAGACCATCATCTTTAAGTAAAGTCCTTGAAAGTTTAATTCTTGAATACATCATACTTAACCAATCAGAATGAAAACGACCATTTGTTTCTAAATTAGCTACTAAGCGACCGCCATCTTCACTAATCTGTTCACTCGCTTGAAGTTCTTTTTCTTGGCTTCTTGCAAAATTATCATTATACACAAAGTCATTACCCGTGTTATACGGTGGATCAATATAAATCATCTTAATCTTACCAAGATAACTCTCTTGTAAAAGCTTTAATGCTTCAAGATTATCTCCCTCTATGTAAAGGTTTTCTGTAGTATCAAAATCTACACTCTCTTCTCGATATGGACGAAGTGTTTTGTTTATAGGAGTATTGGCACTTATAAGTGCTTCTTTCTTCCCAGGCCAGTTTATCTGATACCGCTCTCTAGGACCATCAACAATATTTTCAGACAATTCTTGTTTTAACAAATCAAAATCTATAGCCTTTTTCAACTTGCCATTTGCATCTTTAGCTTCTGTTACACAGTTAGGAAAAAGCCCTGCTAATTTTTCTATATTTTCATCTGTAAAGTTTGGTGTTTGCATATCTAATTTGTCCATCATTGTCCTTTTTAGTTCTTCAAGTTTTTAAGATACTCTACAAGTATGTGTATCTCAGTTTTTGGATTATTAGTCCCTCTTCTTGTTGCTTCATCATAAGCTTGTTTTGCATGTGCTATAGCTGTATCTAGTTGACCTTTTACTAAGTCTCTAAGCATAGCAACATCACCTTTTTCATAATGAGGTATATACTGTTTTAGTTCATCATCAATCAACTCTTGACAAGGACTATCACCACTTGAACCAAAAGACTTTGTTGTATATATAAAATGTAAAAGTACCCAGAACTCAAAACATGGAGTAGAAACGATTACATGTAACTCTGTATCTTTATTTCTGAATCCTGACACTTGGTCTAATGCTGTTTGAAAATCTTCATGTCTATCTCTATCTATGACACAATAAACATGATTATATGGATCTGACTTGCTTTGGCTTATTAACGCTTTAGCATACTTCACTACACTTGTAGGCGAAGAGTCACTCTTAGGGTCTATCTCTATATTTGCTTGGTTTAATCCAAAGTGATCACATACAGCAGATAAGTAAAGAGGTTCAGTCTTCTCTCCCTCTGTTACTATAAGAACTTTGTCATAAGAATCTCTACTCTCTTGTCTACGTCTTGCACTCTTTTGGGCTGATTGTTTTTTTCTTCTAAAAAGATCATCAGTACCCATTAGGCATCTCCCATCTCTAAAGTTATGTTTTTAAAATAAGGCAAGGCACCATAACGACCTGAAAGATAAGCTTTTTCTAGGTCTGTTACCCCTTTTCTAACTTTAAACTCTACTAGTGAATACAACTCAGTTGCTTTATTTTTCTTCTCACAAAACCAAATTTGATCTCTACGAAATACATCTTGGCTTAAGATAGAAGTCTCATGTGTAGTAAAGATAAGTTGAGCATTAGACTTGTTTGTTAGCTTACTATGAAACAGATCTACTAAAAACTTAACCATCAAAGGATGAAAATTATCATGAAGCTCATCAATAAGTAATACATGACCTTTTTCTAAGGAGTCCAACCAAGGACCAATAAATGCAAATAGCTTTTGAGTACCATCTGATTCCTCTTTTAAATTTAAAGCTACTTTATTACCAAAATTATCTTTATGCATCATAGTTACTATAGAAGTCTCTGAATCATTATAAGCTTCATCAATTTCTGAGAGTAATGCCGCAAGCCCTCTCCCCAATCTTTTATTATCTGTTGTTGTTTTAACATTTTCATCAATTTTAATATCTTCTATATCCATATCAGCTGTTTGCAAAAATTGTAAAATATCTTTCTTATTAGTATCATCTTGACACATATTAATAGTCGTTTCTGGATTCCATCCACCTACACCCGTAATACGAAGTGTTTTATCAAACCAATCATAAACTGGATTTAATTGCTCACTGTTCAAATGAACAGCCGTTGAAAGGAATAGAGCATTATCTCTTGTTGACTCTTGCCATAACTGCTTTTGACCAGTAAATTTTTCACCAAACTGCCATTCATACGATGGTTCATTTGTATCTGTATTTAAAGACCTAGCAAACCAGTTTTGAGGTCGTCCTTTTGGATAAGCGATTAACCACTCTTCTACTACTCTTTTTGAAGTTGCACTAAAACCATATTGATAACGAACACCATCTGTAATAAAACTTACTTCAAACTCTGTAGGTTCATTTTTTGTTTCTACATCAAATAGAAATGGTTTCACTGGAAGTAAGTGTCCTCTTTGATAAGTTGACATAGAGTTAATCACTATCTCTTGCATAGTTTTAAGAGCTTTAATAAAGTTTGATTTACCTGCTGCATTTGCACCATAAATAGCGGCTGTTTTTAATAGACTTGTTTTACTTGAAGCATCTGAGGTAAAAGTATGAGTGTCAATATGCTCTTTTTGTTTAGTGCTTAACATACTTAATTCTTGTTCATCTTTGATAGAACGATAATTTTTTACTTTAAAATCAATTAGCATAATTTGTCTCCAAAACTATTTTTATACTATATTTTGACATAATATTGCAAATATACAGCTTTAAATAAGTTTTATTTCTATTTAATTTCATATTATACATCATTCTGTTTCAATCTATCTAACTCTTTTTGCAAGCTTTTAAGTTGTTTATTGAGTTCTGCTTTACGGTTAAATTGTTTCTCTTTATCTCTTTTAGCTTTTAACTTTTCATACTCTTTCTCTTTGGCTTTATATGCTTGTAGATGAGAAACCTGATCTTTTAAGGATATATCTACTACTTGTTTAGTGATTTGTGGCATGAGTGTTTGTAACATCTGCTCATAAAGTTTTGTAAGATTTAGAGCTACAGGTAGTGGTTCTTTTGGTGTATCTATATCAAGCCACTCTGTTTCAAAATATGCTTCAATAACCCACTTGTTAGTTCCAGTATCACTTGGTCGTTTATAGGCTGCTTTTACTTTGATTTTGTCTTGATAACATAGTTGAAATATGATGGGAAAAGGTATAACCTTATCTATAGTTCTAAGTAACTCTTCTTGTATATCAATACTCTTAGCTTTAATATTAAACACTTGAATCTCAGGAACTGTATCTGAAGAGCTTAAGTTTATTGTTTCAGGAGCAAGTTTATACTCCCATGTAATCTTTTCTATTTGTGTTTTGAACTTCTCTTTTAATGCAGCTGAAGCATTTGCATGTTCAAATATCTTCTTTTTAGCAACCATCTTTGAAAACTTTGTTTTCTTTGGATACTCATAAAGCATTAATCAATATCCTGAATCACTAAAAAACTAATCAGTTCAAAGTCATCTAAACCTTCTATATTTGTATTTAGAGCTGTTGTTTTACCACCACTAAAGAGTGAGTCTATATCTTGATCTTCTTGAACATCTATCATCGAGCAAATAGCCTGGTCAAGTAAATCAGAGTAGTATTTCATATCTCTTCCATCTTGTGTGCTCTTATTAAAAGCTTTATAGGCTTTCTCTATTGGCTCTTCTCTTCCTTTACATGCCACTCTTGCTAAATCAAGAAGTCTTTTTACTTGGGTATGATCAGCAATAATTTTACCATCTGTACTAATATAAACAAGATAATAAGGATGTAAACGATTTTGTTGGTTAGTATTGATACTTTCATGACGGTTATAGAGTGTAAAAATAATACCCGATTCTAAACCATGAACTGCATCTGATGGAACAACTGAATGAAGTCCACTTGGTAAGTTTGCTATTTCCCCATGTGTTTTCATATAGTTTAATAAATCCATTCTGAAGTCATTTAAACCTAAGTCCGTTATAGACACACCTGTTTTAAGATCTTCCATCTCTATAACTTCATCTTGTAAACGTCTGAGTTGCTCTTTGCGGTATGAAATATCATTTGCTTTAGCACTAAGTACATTATCATCACCCGTTGCTGTAACATCTGCTATCATCATACGATTTTCTACTCGCTCTTTAAGGTTAATGTACTCATCAAGAGAAATATCTGGCCAGTAGTTTACTAACTGAATAAACTTGTTTTGAGAACCAATACGATCTACACGACCAAAACGCTGAATTATGCGCACAGGATTCCAATGAATATCGTAGTTAATGAGATAATCACAATCTTGTAGATTTTGTCCCTCTGAAATACAATCGGTACCTATAAGAATATCTATCTCATTTTTCTCCTCTGGAAATACCATCGCCATCTCTTTTGAAATAGGTGAAAATAGTGTCAAAATAGACTGAAAGTCATAATGCTTACTCAGTGTAGAAGCTGGTGCATCAGAGCCTGTAACTCTTGCTGTATGAAGGTTATGAACACTTAAAAAGTGTTTAGATAGATTTTCGTATAGATAGTTAGCAGTATCTGCAAAGGCAGTAAAGATTAGAACTTTTTTATTACCTTTATTAATAGGATTTTCAATTTTTTCATCGATATGGGAACAGATATGTTGTAGTTTGAAATCATCTTTTGGAGTAATCTTATCCATCTCAATAAGTAAACCTTCTATGATAAACAAGTCCGCTTTTAAGTCATGTTTCCATGATGATAAATCCATATCAGATAAAGAGATCTTCATCTTCTTCCCAATAGTTATATCTTCAAACCCTGATTGTTCTTCATCATCTACTTCCATAGCCTTGTAATCTGAAGTATAGTCGCTTAAATCAAGCTCACTACCACTTTTTTCATATGCATGGATAGTCTTTAAAAGTTCTGTATGATTTATTTTGAGTTTAGTAAGAGTTAGTCTAAATGAGTGAACAGAACTCTCAAGTCTTTTAAGTAAATTTGTAGTCATTAAAGCTTGCAAACTTTTTTCACGATCAACTTGTCTAAACTTGCTTTTTCCACCCTGAACTTCAGTATCATACATAGCTTCATACTTCTCTAAACGACTAGATAAAATGTAACTAATAGGAGCATATACCGATAGTTTAAGTAGTGACAACTCTTTAAAAATATCATTAAACCCAATAACATCATCACGACTTGTTAACTTAGGATGAAATGATAGTGGTTTCTTTCTCTCTGGAAACGAGCCAATCTCTGTAGTATCATAAAAAGTTTCTATATGCTTACGAGATCTTGCGATAGTTACACTATCAAGCAACTCAAAAAAGTCAAAATCTAAAGAGTTGAGTATTGCTGAAGCTGTTCTCTTCTCTGCAGGAAGTCTTGACCATGAGTTAAAAGCTTCTTGAGAACGTCTAAATATTTCATCAACATCTCTTGTAGTATTTAGCTTTTCATTTAATTCATCTGTATTACCTTCATAGGCTAATGCAAGTTGATTTCTAAGGTCTGAAAATCTATTATTTACAGGTGTAGCCGAAAGCATTAGTACTTTTGTTTTAACACCAGCTTTTATAACCTCATTCATAAGTTTTTGGTAACGAGTCTCTTTGTCTTTAAATACATTGTTATTTCTAAAATTATGTGATTCATCTATAACCACTAAATCATAATTTCCCCAGTTGATGCGAGAAAGATCTACACCATGGGAGTAACCATTAGTACGAGATAAATCCGTATGGTTTAATACATCATAGTTAAAACGATCTTTTGCAAAGATATTTGTAACTAAGTTAGTATTGTAGTTAAGCCAGTTCTCTGCAAGTTTCTTAGGACAAAGTAGTAATACAGAACGATTTCTAAGTTCATAATACTTCATAACAGCAAGTGCTGTAAAGGTTTTACCTAACCCTACACTATCAGCTAAGATACATCCATTA
>JALTUB010000009.1 GCA_027047745.1 Sulfurimonas sp. | reverse complement strand
TTGTGAAGTTGGTTTATTGTCAGTAAACTTATCTAAAAGTATATTGCTTTTGCCCATAAGCACTAGATATGATTGCTCTGCAAAATCTAACATTACTACACTGTTACTTTGATCAATTGCTTTTTGAAATCTAATAGAAATTTGATTGTTACCTATATCATCGCTTAGATTATTGTTCTCATTTGTTGGAGTTACTTGTGTTTGCGTCTGTGCTGTTTGCTCATTTTGTTTAAACAACCATGTACTATTATTTCTTTTCATATTTTCATTTTTAATAAGTAATCTTTTTTTGATAACAAAAAGTATCAAAATCCCTATAACTAAAATAGTCACAACAATATAGTAACTTCTTGACATATCACCATCTTTCTTCGTTGGAAGAGAGGACAAAGAAGTAGTGACTTGCTGATTTGTTTCTTTTAGTCTGTTGTTTTTGGATGTGGTAGCACTCACAAAACGAAGTCTAAGACCATATCCATCAGATGTTTTAGAAGCTAGAAATTTTGTATTTGGAGGAACACTTGCAATTATTTTTGTTTGATTAGAACTTGGTATAATATTTATAGAGTGTAAAAACTTAGAAGTAGATTTTCTAAACTTTGATGATTCTATAGATGCTTTACTTAGTTTGATAGTTATCCTAGATGGGCTTGTACTCTGTTTTATAATGCCATCGTATGGAGTATCAAAAGTTATCATGACATCAGCTCTATCTGTTCTGTCGTATATGTTGTAGCTAAGTATCTTAGAAGCA
Source organism: Sulfurimonas sp. (assembly GCA_027047745.1). Classification (GTDB taxonomy): domain Bacteria; phylum Campylobacterota; class Campylobacteria; order Campylobacterales; family Sulfurimonadaceae; genus Sulfurimonas. Next base: position 2,229 of record JALTUB010000009.1, on the reverse strand, counting down.
TTTAGAGATGCCAAAGATAGTGTAAAAAGTAGTAAAAATTTAATCATATTTTCTCTTTAGATAGGTAATATAATACTGCACTTGAATCTAAAACTTCATTTATACGAATAGCAAGATTTTTTTCATAAACCATCACTTCCCCTTTTCCTAAAATTCTTCCATTTACATACGATTCAACGCTTTCGCCAGCAGGTTTTTTTAAGTCTATAATAGTTCCTTTTTCAAATCGTAGTATATCATGAACTGTAAGTTCTGTTTCACCGAGATCTGCAACAAATTCAACTTCCATGTCAAGAATACCTGAATAATCCATCCATGACAGCTCTTTTTCTTCATCAAATTCTGGTTCTTCATGACCATAATTTTTTGGTTTTCTAGTATTAACCATTTGATTCCTTGATAGCTATAGTTACTCCACAACCATCAATCATAACAGTTGTTATCTCATCATATTTAAAATCAAATTGACCTATCTTTTCAAAATGAGGTGTATCAATCACATAGGGCATATTTGCTTTTTGAGCAATCACTTTAGCACTACCTACTATAAGATTTGTGGTTTCAAGTGTCATATCTATTAATGTCTCCTCATCACTTTCATCTTCTTCTAAAAAAAGTTTAGAAACTTTTTGAATAAAATCATTATCACAAGCTAAATAAACTCTGTATTTTTTATCATCTTGAGTATCTATATCTATGTAAGCAATAAGTGTTCTAGTTTTTGTAATATTGCCATTTATAGTTGATTTTTCATTGATTTGGTGAGTACAGAAATTTTGAGTTGCTTCTACAATTGTCTTTAACATGTCAAACCCTTTTTTAGAATAATTATTAATTATACATACTTAAACTCAAAAAAATATTAAACAGACTCTTAGTTTGTTCTTTATAATAACTATAAAGGCTTATTTGAGTACAATTTCCAAAAAATAATGGAATTTTCATGTTTGAACTAATTTTTCTTGGAATTTTTGTTGGTACTGTTTCAGGATTTTTTGGTGTTGGAGGAGGGACAGTTTTAGTTCCTGTCCTTTTAATCCTTGGATTTGATACTAAGATAGCGATTGGAATTTCAGTAGTTCAGATGGTATTTAGTTCCATTTATGGAAGTTATTTAAACAACAAAAAAGGTACTCTTGAGATAGTTATGGTTAGCATAATTGGTCTTGGAGGATTTTTTGGCGCACAATTAAGTGGAATCATCACAGCAAGTTTTAGTGACATAGTGTTAGAGAGTATATTTTTAGCTTTTGCAATTTTTGCTCTTTTAAGACTTTTTTTTAAAACAACGGAGTATTCAAGTAGGAAAGAAGTAAACAAAATAGTTCTGTTTTTTGTTGGTTTTGTGATTGGCACAATAAGTATGACAATCGGTGTAGGAGGAAGTCTATTGCTTGTTCCTATTTTAGTTGGTTTTTTACATGTCCCACTAAAAAAAGCAACATCTGCTGGACTGTTCTTTGTCGTGTTTTCTTCTATCTCTGGACTTATATCACACTCTTTAAAAGGTCATGTTGATTATGAGAGTGGTATCATTATAGGTGTTGCTTCTCTCGCAGGAGTTTATTTAGGTGTGCATCTTAAGCATAGGGTTGATGTTGTAATACAAAAGAGACTATTAGTTCTCTTTTATCTATCAATAGTAATATATTTAACATATAGGATTTTTATGGAGAGGTACTTAATATAAATGAAAAAAAAAGATTTCATAACAGTTACTGGTGCAAGAGAAAATAATTTAAAAAATATAAATTTAAAGATACCAAAAAATGAGCTAGTTGTCATGACGGGTATCAGTGGTAGTGGTAAATCTACTCTTGCCTTTGATACACTTTATGCTGAAGGTCAGCGTAGATATATGGAGTCTTTGTCGGCTTACGCAAGACAGTTCTTAGATAGAGTTGGTAAACCTGATGTCGATAAGATAGAAGGTCTTACACCAGCTATCGCCATAGACCAAAAAACAACTTCAAAAAATCCTCGCTCAACTGTTGGAACGATTACTGAGATATATGATTATTTTAGACTTTTATATGCAAGAGTAGGGGTACAACACTGCCATAATTGTGGAAAAGTTATCTCTCAAATGAGTGCCACAGATATTATCAATGAGGTTGCAAAACTTCCAGATGGTGCAAAACTTGTTTTGATGGCTCCTTTAGTGCGTGAAAACAAAGGTGCTTATGCAGACCTAATAGAGTCTCTTGTTCATAAAGGTTATGTTCGTGC
>JALTUB010000008.1 GCA_027047745.1 Sulfurimonas sp. | reverse complement strand
AAATTATTTTATGAGGAGCATAGCCTTAGCTACGCGACGATTAAAATCGTTTGACTAGGAGCAAAAGAACTAGCTAGAATGCGATTTTATTTAATTTTGATTCCTTATGCGAATTATAACTTATTATGCTAAAATTCTATATATTATTTAATCAGGATTGGTATATGTCATTTGAAAAACTAGGGTTGATAAAACCTCTTCTTAGTGCTATAAAAGAGTTGGGGTATGAACATCCTACGATAATTCAAAAAAGAGCTATCCCTTTAGTTCTTGCAAAAAGTGATATTTTTGCAACTGCACAAACAGGAACAGGGAAAACTGCCGCCTTCGCTTTGCCTATACTTCAAAGACTGAGACATCCTTTAGAACATAACAATGTAAGAGTAGTTATCCTATCACCAACGCGTGAGTTGTCCATACAGATACATGAAGATATACTCTCTTACTCTACAAATATGAAAGTAAAAACTATGATACTTGTAGGTGGAAAAGATTTAGAAACACAAAAGAGGAAGTTAAAAGAGGGTGTAGATATAGTTATTGCCACTCCTGGAAGATTGCTTGAACATATAGAAAATGGACTATCTCTTAATTCAGTTGAGATAATGGTTTTGGATGAAGCAGATAGAATGCTGGATATGGGCTTTACAAAAGATATAAGAAAAATCCATCCACTTTTACCAAAAAGACATCAAACGCTACTTTTTTCGGCTACTTTTAGTGAAAAGGTAAGAAAACTCTCAAAGTTGATTCTAACAAAACCTGCATTTATAGAAACTGCTAAGAAAAATACAACTGTTGATACCATAAATCAAGTAGCTTATCTGGTTGATACAAATAGAAAAGCTGAACTTCTTGCTTACTTGATAGGTTCAAGAAACTTTCCTCAAGTTTTAGTTTTTACAAGAACAAAAGCAAGTGCAGATGAGCTTGTAATCGAACTGAAAAAAGATGGACTAAAATGTGGCATTATTCACGGAGATAAGACTAAAGCAAATAGACTCAAGACTCTTACTCAGTTTAAAGAGGGGCAAACAAGAGTTCTTATCGCCACAGATATAGCTTCTCGTGGGCTTGATATAGAAAATCTTCCATATGTTATAAACTATGAACTGCCATCTATACCCGAAGATTATGTTCATCGTGTTGGAAGAACTGGTCGTGCAGGTCGCAGTGGTGAAGCGATAAGTCTTATAGATGTTTATGAAAAATATGACATAAAAGATATAGAACGACTTATCGGTCTAAAAATCCCACAAGAAGTAGTTGAAGGTTTTGAACCAGACCCTAACATCAGAAGAAAAGATGTTGATGAAGTGAAACTAAAGGCTGAACATAAACGAAATAGTGCTAAAAAAGAGCGTCAATATAACAAAAATACAAGCTCTAAACCACAGACAAGAAAACAGGTAAAAGCAACAAAAAAGAAAAGAAAAACTACTAAACGGGATTAAAAATAAAATAAATATGATAAGTAAATAAATGAATATAGAAAGTAACAATGCAATAACATTAACAAAAGATATAAAAAACCTAATCAGTAATTCCCAAAAGACAGCTGTAAAAGCAGTTGATACTGGACGGGTTGTTCTGTACTGGAATATTGGCAAGAGGATTGTTGAAGAGTTACAAGATGGTAAAGATAGAGCTGACTACGGTAAGGGAATTATTAGAAATTTATCATCTGATTTAGAGCCTGTCTATGGGAGTGGGTATAGTATTCGTCAGCTAGAACTAATGAGACAATTTTATACAGTTTTTTCAAATACGAACACACTGCGTTCGCAATTGAATTGGAGTCAGTATAAACTGCTTATAAGAATAGAAGAAAATGATAAAAGAGAGTTTTATATAGCAGAGTCTACTAAAAACTGTTGGAGCAGTAGAGATTTGGAGAGACAAATAAACTCTTCATTATTTGAAAGATTACTACTAAGTAATGATAAAGAATCTGTTTTGGAGTTAGCAAGAGAAGAAAAATTTCCTGTAGATGCCAAAGAGATTATAAAAGACCCAATGGTTTTAGAGTTTTTAGGATTAGAGCAAAAAAGTAACTATTATGAAAAAGATTTAGAACAAGCCATCATATCTAACTTACAAGAGTTTTTACTTGAACTTGGGAATGGTTTTTCATTTGTGTCAAGACAACAGAGGATACATATAGATGGAGATGATTTTTTTGTAGATTTAGTTTTTTACAATAGACTTCTCCGATGTTTTGTGATTTTTGAGATAAAAACACATAAACTGACTCACCAAGATGTTGGTCAACTTCAAATGTATGTGAACTATTATGATAGAAATGAAAAACAAGAGTTTGAAAATGCTACCATCGGAGTAATTCTTTGTGCAGATAAAAATGATGCAGTAGTAAAATACACACTGCCAAAAGAGAACAAAACTATATTAGCAAGTAAATACCAACTCTATCTACCATCAGAAAAAGAGCTTATAGAAGAGTTATATCGTAAGTTAGATGAGATAAATAATTATGAGGAATGAAAATGAGCGAAGTAAAAGCAATATATTTAAAAGATTATAAGAAGTCTGATTTTGGGATAGATAGTGTTGAATTGGTGTTTGACCTTTTTGAAGAGTATGCTCTTGTTACTAATGTGATGAAGATTAAAAAGCTTAATGAAGAGCAAAATGATTTAGTATTAAACGCAGTTGATTTAGAACTTGTTGAGTTGTGGATAAATGATTTAAAACTTCAAGATAGTCGCTACCTATATAAGGATGAAAAACTCACTATTTTTAATGTTCCTTCTGTCTTTAGTATTAAAGTGGTAAATAAAATCTATCCTCAAAATAATACAGAACTAGAAGGTCTTTATAAGTCAGGCGATATTTTCTGCACACAAAATGAGCCAGAGGGTTTTAGAAGTATCACGCCTTATCTTGACCGTCCTGATGTCATGAGCGTGTTTACAACGACTGTAATAGCAGATAAAGAGAAGTATCCAGTTCTTTTAAGTAATGGTA
>JALTUB010000007.1 GCA_027047745.1 Sulfurimonas sp. | reverse complement strand
ATTAAGACTTTTATAAAGTTTCACTTGAATATATGCCTATATGGTTTTTATATTTAAGTGAGACTTTGTCTAGGTGACTATAGAGAGGGGGAAACGCCTGGTCCCATTCCGAACCCAGAAGCTAAGCTCCTCATCGCTGATAATACTGCATCTTTCAGGTGTGGAAATGTAGGTCGTTGCCTAGTTTGTCTTTTTAACTTCTTTTTTTAATCAATTTTATTTATTTTACTGAACTAATTATCTTATTACAAACCTTTATATGGTATTATTATGCTACTTATTTAACTAGGATGTGATATGAAAAATTATATAAAAAAGCAGATTAAAAAATCATACGAAACAAAACAAGAGATATACAATAATGATGACTTGCTCACCAAAATAGAAGATGTGGCAAGAAAATGTGTTGCCTTGTATAAAACAGATAAAAAAACTATCTTAGCTGGTAATGGTGGTAGTGCAGCAGATGCACAACATATTGCTGCTGAGCTTGTTGGTCGTTATGGCTTTGATAGACCTTCAATACCATCGTTGGCTTTAACAACTGACACTTCAAATCTAACAGCAATAGGAAATGATTATGGGTATGATCAAGTTTTTTCTCGTCAATTAGAGGGAATGGGGCAGGAAGGTGACATATTTATAGGTATTTCAACTTCTGGAAATTCTGTAAATATTATAAAAGCATTTCATAGTGCTAAGAAAAAAGGAATAATGACGGTTGCATTAACTGGTAGAGATGGTGGCGAAATGGCTAAACTTGCAGATATTGCTTTGGTTGTACCATCTAATTCTACTCCTCGTATTCAAGAATCTCATATTTTAATAGGGCATATACTTTGTGATATTATAGAAAAAGAGATATTCGCTGATGGTGTTAGCAATTAATGCAAAAAGCACTTTTTTTAGATAGAGATGGTGTAATCAATGTAGAGAAAGATTATCTCTACAAAATAGAAGATTTTGAATTTATAGATGGCATATTTGATTTAGTATCTCATTATTATGATTTAGGATATAAAGTATTTGTAGTTACTAATCAATCTGGTATTGCTAGAAGTTTTTATACACAAAGTGATTTTAGCAAACTTACACAATGGATGATGCTAGAATTTTTAAAAAAAGATATTAAGATTGAAAAAGTATATTTTTGTCCTCATCACCCTGATATATCTGGTGAATGTTCATGTAGAAAACCAAAACCTGGAATGATACTTGAAGCTGCTAGTGCTTATGATATTGATTTAGAACATTCTATCATGATTGGTGATAAAGAGAGAGATATAGAATCTGGATTGAATGCAGGCATCAAAGAGACTTATCTGTTTGACAATTCTAAAACTATTGTAGATTCTAATGCTACAAATATAGTTTCAAAACTTGATGAAATATGGAAGTGATATGCTAATTTTAAATAGTGGTGGTACATTTAATAAAAGATATAATGAAATAAGTGGTGAACTAGAAGTTCCTTATGATAATTATGCGATTGAAAAAATTCTTAAAAGTTTTAATTTTAAATATGCATTAGCTGGTGTTGTTTATAAAGATAGTTTAGAAATGAATGCTCAAGATAGAAAAATGATTGCACAGATTATTATGGAATCACAAGATGATACTTTTATTGTTATCCATGGTACAGATACAATGGAGCTTACTGCCGAATTTTTAGATGAAGTCTTTGAAGATAAAAAAATCATACTTATAGGAGCTATGAAACCTTTTGAAATAGACAGTATAGAATCTACTTTAAATCTTGGCATGGCAATAGGTTTTTCTAAGGCTTTAGATGTTAATGGTGTATATATTTGTATGAATGGTCATGTTAAAACATGGAATAAACTTATAAAAAATAGAGAATTAGGGAAGTTTGAAGTTGTCGAATAAAATTGCTTGTACACATTGTCATTTAGAATTTAATGAAGATGTTATGATAAAAGATGGTGAATGCTATTTTTGCTGTAATGGATGTCAAGGCGTATATCATTTACTTTCAGATGAAGGATTAAATAGCTTTTATGCTAAAGCAGGTGATGTTAAATTAAGCCCTCCAACTCAGCAGTATGAAGATTCGTCAAATTTTGATGCACCTGCATTTTATGATAGGTTTGTTAAAACAAATAGTGATGGTTTTAGTGAAGTATCTTTGATAATAGAAGGTATCCATTGTTCTGCATGTGTATGGCTTAATGAAAAAGCATTGCATAAGATGGATGGAGTTATAGAAGCAAATATCAATTTTACAAATAATAAAGCACATGTTATTTGGGCAGATAATATTTTAAAATTATCTCAAATAATTGATATGATAAGAGCTATTGGTTACAATGCTTACCCTTATGATTCTGCTCTTCAAGAGTCTCAAGCGAACAAAGAGAGAAAGGATTATTATCTTCGTATGGCAGTAGCTATATTTGCATCCATGAATATTATGTGGATAGCTGTTGCGCAGTATGCTGGATATTTCAGTGGTATATCACAAAATGTTAAAACTGTTTTAAATGTAGCTGAGTGGTTATTATCAACGCCTGTTTTGTTTTATAGTGGATGGATATTTTTTCGTGGTGCATACTATGGTATGAAAACAAAAGTTGTCAATATGGATATTTTAGTTGCGACTGGTGCTTCATTGACATACTTATACTCCATATATATAACGATAAATAAATCAGGTGAAGCATATTTTGATTCGGTTACTATGATTATTACTTTTGTTCTCATTGGTAAATTTTTAGAAGTTTTGAGTAAAAAAAATGTGGCAGATACTTTGGATGTTATAGGTCAGCATATACCAAGTGAAGTAAATACAGTAGTTGATGGAAATATTGTTGCTTGTAAGTTAAATGATGTTAAAGTTGGGGATATAATTGTTGTCTCTTCTGGAGAAAAAGTTTTACTAGATGGTGAAATTATTAAAGGTGAAGGCTCTTTTGATGAATCAAATCTAACTGGTGAGAGTGAACCAATTTATAAAAATATTGGTGATGAAGTTATAAGTGGAACT
>JALTUB010000006.1 GCA_027047745.1 Sulfurimonas sp. | reverse complement strand
AAAGAGAAGCTTATTACGCAGTTTCAGACTTTAAGCGACTTGGATTATAAAACTGTAAAAATACCTCACTTAGAACTTATAAAGAGTGATGAATTTATAAAGAATAATATAGTTTTAAAAAAGAGCAGGGCAGAGATAGAAAAGAACAGATATCTTAAAAATGTTACAATCGTTAAGTATCTTCCTAGAGTTGATTTTACTGCAGATTATAGTTGGAGCAAGAGTGAAGGTCAAGGATTTGAAACAAATGGAAATTTTATAAACACTTCTAATGAACTCTCTTATGCTACCTATGGATTTAGAGCTACTATGCCGATAGATATAAATACTTTTAGAGATGTAGAATCAGCTAAAGTTGATTATCTAAAGTCAATAGTTACAGCTGAAGATAAAAAAAGAGAACTAAATGCACTCTTTGAACAAGTTATGCACAATATAGAAAATTATGAAAAAAAGATAAAACTTAGTAATGAAAATATCGAGTTATATGCAAAACTTCTTAAAGATACTCAAGATTTATTTAAAGCAGGATATAAAACAGAGTATGATGTAGATACTTTGAAAAACTCTTTAGAGATACAAAACATTGATAGCAAAATTTATAATATAGATAAACAACTTGCACTTCTTAATCTTTATGAGATGTATGTTGATAATGGAAAATAGATGAAATTTAGTGAATACATGACAGAATGGCTTTATGGCAAAAATGGTTATTATGCTACTTATAAAAACATAGGCAAGAGTGGCGATTTTTATACAGCAGTAAGTACAAGTAAGTTTTTTGGTGGAACTATTGCTAAGCATATAATCTCTTTGGTGGATGAAGGTTTTTTGAAAGAAGATAGTGTTATTTGTGAGATAGGAGCGCATCATGGTTACTTTTTAGCAGATGTTTGTGAGTTTATCTATACCTTACGACCAAAACTTCTTTCAACTCTTAAGTTTGTAATAGTAGAGAGATTTGATGATTTGCAAGAGCAACAAAGAAAATATTTTGATGAGTCATTTGGGGACGCTCTGTCTTTAACTCACTATAAATCTTTAAGTGAACTTCGATGTGATAATGCTTTTTTTATAGCCAATGAAATCTTTGATGCTTTTGCTTGTGAGTTATATTTTAAAGGTAAAACGGCACGAGTTGATGGACATAGTGTTGAGTTTGATGTAGAAAATGAGTGGGTAAAAGAAAAAGCACAAAAGTATTTTAAAGATAGGGGAGAAATAGCTGTAGGTTATGAAGAGTTTGCTTTAGAGATGGCACACTCTGCTAAGAAGTTTGAGTTTATGACCTTTGATTATGGAGAGATGCAGGCAAGACCTGATTTTTCTATGCGTATTTATGCTAAACATGAAGTGATACCATTTTTTGATGAAAATATAAAAAGAGATGAACTTTTTGCAAAGAGTGATATAACTTACGATGTAACATTTGCACATGTAAAAGATGCTTACGCTGAAGCTGGTGTAAAGTTTGTTGAGTTAAAAACTCAAATGGTAGCACTAATAGACATGGGGATACTTGAACTTTTAGAGATGTTAAAAGATAATGTCGAAGATAAGATATATAGACAAGAACTTGAAAAAGTAAAGATGTTAATCATGCCTGATTTTTTAGGTGAAAGGTTTAAGATGATGAAATTTAGAAAAGATAACAAGGAAAAAAGATAATGAATATTAAATTGATAAAAGAGGGAACTATTAGTTCTAAAAAGAATTTAACTGTAGAGTTTATTAGCTCAAAAGATTTAAAGTCACACAAGGATGTTGAACTTTTGCAAAAAGCTGGTTTTAAAGCAGAACAAGATACAAATTGTTTCTTATATGGAAAAAATAATTTGTTTTGTGGAGTTGAGAAAGTTAGCGTTGATAATGTTAGAAGTAGTTGTAGCGTTGCTATCAAAAACATAAAATCTACAAATTATAAATCTGCTTCATTTTCAGTTAATAGTAAAAATATAAAAGCTGTTATAGAGGGTGTAGTTCTTGGTGGATATGAGTACAATAATTATAAATCATCGGATAAAAAAACAGCACTAAAAAATATCTATCTTGAGTGCGAGAAAGTAGAAGCGTTAAGCAAGGCATTTGAAGAAGCCATTATAATATCTGAAGCAACTTGTTTTACTCGTGATATTGTTAACCAAACTCCTGAAGACCTAAACCCACCATCTTTTGCAAAATTAGCTAAAAAACTGGCTAAAGATAATGGTTTAGAGTGTGAAGTATTAGGTGAAAAAGCTTTAAGAAAAGAGAAGATGGAGAGTATGTTGGCTGTTGGTCGTGCATCTCGTCATGATAGTAAGTTGATTCACCTAACTTATAAACCAGCAAATGCTAAAAAAATCATCTCTTTAGTTGGTAAGGGTTTAACTTATGATAGTGGTGGATTGAGTTTGAAACCTGCAACTTCTATGGTAACTATGAAAATGGATAAAGCAGGAGCATGTGCAACGCTGGGAATGATAAAAGCCGTTAGTGAGCTAAAACTTGATGTTGAGGTTCATGTTTTTATAGGTGCAGTTGAAAATATGATAGGTGGAAATGCTTATAAACCAGATGATGTCTTAGTAACTCGTAGTGGCACAACTGTTGAGGTTAGAAATACTGACGCAGAAGGGCGTTTAGTTTTAGCAGATGTTTTAGATTATGCACAGGACAAGGTAAAAGCTGACTATCTGTTTGATTTTGCAACGCTTACTGGAGCTTGTATGGTTGCCCTTGGACAATATACAACTGGTGTTATGGGACACTCTAGTAAAATTAAGCATGACATCTCAAGATCAGCTACAAAAGCTGGAGAACTCACAGGTTCTTTACCTTTTAATGAACATCTTAGAAAACTTTTAAAAAGTTCTATCGCAGATATTTCAAATACTGCTTCAAAACCTTATGGTGGAGCTGTAACTGCAGGTTTGTTTTTGGATAAATTTATCAAAGATGAAAATAAAAACAGATGGATACATTTTGATATAGCTGGTTCAGCTTATACTGAGAGTCCATGGGACTGTAATGTATATGGTGGAACTGGTGCAGGTGTTAGAATGATAAGTGAGTTTATAAAAAGCCTAGAGGTTAGAGTTTAATATACTCTCTCCTTCTATACGAGAGTAAGAGCTTTTTCTTGTCTCACTAAGTATCTGTAAAAGTTTGTTTATAACCATTCTTGGTGAGTTTGATGTATCTAGTGCTTCCATAGAAATGTAACTATCTCTTGAGTTAAAATGTCTATCAAGCTCTAGCAATATATTTTCAGATGCCTTAAAAGTTTGCTCTTCTGAAGTGAAAGTAAATATAACAAAAAAAGTGTTTTCATCAATCTCTAAAATCTTATCAGAACCTCTTAAAAACATAGATAATTCTTTGATTGTCAATTTTTTTTCATGATGAATAAGTATAAAACTAGAGGTAATTTTATATCGCTCACTCACATAATATGTCTTCTTGATTTCTACTTCAAGTCTATTAAATACCTTGTCAGTCATGTAATGCCTTTGCAACTATTTATACAGTATTTTACAATAACTTTATAAAATATTGGGGTTCGTTTTATATATTTTAGTAAAAATAATAAGATTTGCAAGTTTTATGATTTTTAGCATTTATTTAGTAAAACTTTAGTATTATATTTCATATTTTAATTTTGGATAAACAATGCAAGTAAACATCCCTCTAAAAAAGAGTATCGATAACTCATATAAGATAACTATAGACACTATCACTAAGACACATTTTGATACTAAAGTGGCTATCATAACTAACCCTAAAGTTGCGGGATTACATCTTGGATATTTATTGTCCAAGATAAGTGCAAAAGAGTTATATATCATCACATTACCAGATGGTGAAGAGTACAAAAATCAGGACTCTATAGATACTATCTTAGAGTCACTTTTTAACCATCGTTTTAACAGAAAGTCAATGTTAATTGCCTTTGGTGGTGGAGTTATAGGTGATATGACTGGATATGCTGCTAGTATTTATCAAAGAGGGATAGATTTTATACAGATTCCTACCACTCTTTTATCTCAAGTTGATGCAAGTGTTGGTGGAAAAACAGGGATGAATAACAGTTATGGAAAAAATCTTATTGGTGCTTTTCATCAACCAAAATCAGTTCTAATAGACCCTCTTTTTTTAACTACCTTACCTAAAAGAGAGTTTGGTGCAGGAGTAGCAGAGATAGTAAAAATGGCTGTTACTTTTAACAAAGAGTTTTTTGAGTTTTTAGAAACAGCAGACTTAAATGATAGTAAAGTTTTACAAGACACCATTAAAAAAGCAGTTCAAACAAAGGCTGATGTTGTTGCCCAAGATGAAAAAGAGCATGGTCTTCGTGCTGCTTTGAATTATGGACATACTTTTGGTCATGTGATAGAAAATGAAACAAAATATAAAAAATATCTTCATGGTGAAGCAGTTTCTATTGGTATGGTTATGGCAAATCAGGCTTCTGTTGAGATGGGGTTAATGAGTAAAGATGAAGCTTTAAGAGTTAAAAAACTTTTAGAAAAATATAATCTGCCTACATTTTATTCTATTGAAAATATACAAAGTTTTTATGATACATTTTATCTTGATAAAAAAAGTTCAGACGATGCCATAACCTTTATCTTGCCTGTTAGCATAGGTGGAGTTAAAATCACTAATGAGATAGATGAAAAACTTATTTTATCTGTCTTAGATAACTTTTAGAGTGTTGTATGAAATATTTTATATCTTTATTTCTAACACTGAATTTTTTTTCTCTAAATCTAAATGCTGAAGATGTAGTAGTTGCAAATGATATAAATCAAACAAAAGTTAGATTAGAAAGTATTAACTCATCTTTAGCTAGAATTAAAACTATAGAAAATTCTATATCAAAAGAGAAAGTATGGATGAAGAGTTATGCTTCATACTTAACCTCTTTAGAGGTAAGAAATAACTTATATGATATAAAAAAAAGAATAAAATATCTTAAAAGACACGCAAGAACAAATGTAGCTAAAGATGAGCTAAATGCTTTGGTATCAAAAGAGATGATACTTACATCACAAATTCAAAAGCTTAAAGGGAACAGTAGCGCACCATTTTCACAGCTAATCACACCTCCTGTTTTGGATAATGTTCCTTCTATACATAACCCTTTTGATCTGTTTACAGGTTTCTCTTTTATAAAAAATCTAACTGCAAAATTTGATGAGTATGAAGTTAGAAAAAATAGCTTAAGTGAGCTTATAGTTTTACTTAAAAAAGAGAATGAACTTTACAAGTTGATTTATAAGCTTGATAAAGAGAAAAAATACACTAAAGAGATAAAACAAAAAAAGCAAGAGTTTGAAAGATTTAAAACTGCATTTGATACTATGAAAGTTACATCAGATGTTTATCAAAAAAGAGTTGAAATCATAGAACTAAACTTAAACAAAGAGATTCAGAAACAAGTTTATAGTCTTAGTAGGATAGGGATAATAATCTTAATAGTATTTGTCTTTTTCTTTCTTATAAAAATGGCTGTGAAAAAGTATATTACAGATAATGAACGGTTCTATATGGCAAATAAATTTATCACATTTGCCAATTTTACTGTAATAATTTTAATCCTATTTTTTAACTATATAGAAAATGTGAGTTATCTTGTGACGATACTTGGTTTTGCATCTGCTGGTATCGCTATTGCCATGAAAGATTGGTTCATGAGTATTTTAGGATGGCTTGTTATCGTTTTTGGTGGTAGTATTCATGTTGGTGATAGGATTCGTGTAGATATGGATGGGATAAAATATGTAGGAGATGTTATGGATATTTCACTTCTTCGTATGACTATTTTAGAAGATATTACTCTTACTTCTATCTATCAAAATCGTAGAGCAGGGCGAATTATATTTGTGCCAAACAACTATATATTTACGAGAATGGTTGCAAACTATACGCATAGCTCTTTAAAAACTGTTTGGGATGGAGTGAAGATAACTATAACATATGATTCAAACCATAAAAAAGCTATGCATATTGCAAAGGAGATAACTAGAAAATTTTCAAAAGGTTATACAGATATAACAAGAAAACAGTTAAATAAACTTCGCAATCATTATAGCTTGAAAAATACAAATGTTGACCCTCGTATATATTCTTTTATAGTCCCAAATGGTCTAGATATTGAAGCTTGGTACTTAACAAATGCCTATGCAACGCTAACACTAAGAAGCGTAATATCAACAGCAATAGTAGATGCTTTTAATGCTGAGGATGATATAACTATAGCTTACCCTACACAAAAACTAAATGTTTCTATGCAGAGTGATAGCCCTATTGAACATAATAATGAGTTGGTATAAATGAAGAAAAAAGTATATTTTAAAACATTTGGTTGTCGTACAAACCTTTATGACTCACAAGTTATGATGAGTTCTATGAAAGATTACGAGATAACACAAGATGAGACACAAGCTGATGCAATAGTTATAAACTCATGCACAGTTACAAATGGGGCAGACACACATGTTCGCTCATATATCTCTCAAGTTGAAAAAAACAATGCTGGAGCAAAGCTTTTTTTAACAGGATGTGGAGCGCATACAAAAGGCGAATCACTTTTAAAAGAAAATCGCATTCACGGTGTCTTTGGACAGAGTGAAAAAGAGAAGATTGACACACTTCTTAAAAAAGATAAACCATTTTATGACCCTGGTGACTTAAATCATATTGATGATATTATTGTAGATGATTTTGTTGGTAAGAGTAGAGCATTTATAAAGATTCAAGAGGGTTGTAACTTTAGATGTTCATACTGTATCATTCCTTTTGTTCGTGGTGATGCAAGAAGTATGGATGAAGAGAAAATACTTGAGCAGATACGAAGACTAGCACTAAATGGTTTTGGTGAGTTTATCTTAACTGGAACAAATGTTGGCTCTTATGGTAAAGATACAAAAACTTCTCTCGCAAAGCTGATGAAAAAAATGAGCCAGATTCGTGGCGTTCGTAGAATTAGGCTTGGTAGTGTTGAACCTATTCAGATAACTGATGAGTTTTTAGAGATTTTAGATGAACCATGGCTTGAGAGACATATGCACATAGCACTGCAACACACTTCACCAAAAATGCTTAAGATAATGAACAGACGAAATGTATATAAACAAGATAGAGAACTTTTTGAACTACTTGCAAGTAAAGGTTTTGCGATAGGAACTGACTTTATAACAGGACATCCTGGAGAGAGTGAAGAATTATGGCTTGAGGGCATGAAAAACGCAAGAGAACTTCCTTTAACTCATATACATGCTTTTACTTACTCCAAAAGAGATGGTACAAGCTCTGCAAGTATGAAACCAGAAGTAAATGGTAAGATAGCAAAGAAAAGACTTCATGAGATACAAGATCTTATAACTGAGAAAAATCTCTCTTTTAGAAAAGCATTTAACTCAAATCTTGATGTTTTAATAGAGTCTAAAAAAGATGGACTTTATCAAGGCTTTGATCAGCATTTTAACAAAATATTAATAGAATCTGATGATGATTTGCTTGGCAATTGGATAAATATTGAGAACTACGAAATAAGAGGAGATTATAACTTTGCTAAATTCTAAAACAAATAGGATAATGATATATGTTTCGGCATTTTTGATAATTGCCTTAGTGGTTTTTGCCTTGTTAAGAGACACTGCAGATAGTATAACACTTAGTAAAGCTAAGACTATTTTAAAAAACCATACTGTTAAGAAAGTAGTTGTTTCAAAAGAGTATATTTATTTAAAAACAGATAAAGATTACTATAAAATAGCATCTTCTCAAGTAACACCTAAGATGTTTGTAGATTATAAAGTTAAAGTAAAAAGTAGTAATGATATCATACTTGGCATACTTTTTTTAGTTCTGTTTTTAGGTGTAGGCTCTTTGATACTTAGATTTTTACAAAGAAAAAATGAACTCTCACTTGGTGGTTTAAAAACATCAAAAGATAACTCAAATGTAAATGAGATGGAAGTTAGTAGCCCCATAGAGTCTATAAAAAGTGATGTTACTTTTAACGATATTGGTGGCATAAGTGATGTTAAAATAGAACTTGAAGAGATTATAGACTTTATGAAAAATCCAAAACGGTATAAAAGTTTTGGAGCTAGAATGCCAAGAGGTGTTTTGCTTGTTGGTCCTCCAGGTGTCGGTAAAACTATGATTGCAAAAGCAGTGGCTCATGAAGCTGGAGTTCCATTTTTTTATCAAAGTGGAGCTTCATTTGTACAGATTTATGTGGGTATGGGTGCTAAACGAGTTCATGAACTTTTTGCGGCTGCCAAGAAAAATGCACCTTCTATAATCTTTATTGATGAGATAGATGCAGTTGGTAAGAAACGAGATGGGCAGAGAAATGATGAGAGAGAAGCGACACTTAACCAACTCTTAACAGAGATGGATGGTTTTGAGGGTTCTAGTAGTGTTATAGTTGTTGCTGCTACAAATAAGATAGATGTGCTTGACTCTGCATTACTTCGTGCTGGTAGGTTTGATAGGCGTATTTTTGTGGAGTTACCTACAAAAAGAGAGAGGGAATCTATACTGATGAAATACTTAACAAAAGTTCCTCATGAACTAGATGTTAAAGTGGTTGCTAATATGACAGTAGGCTTTAATGGTGCAGCATTGGCAGCCTTGGTAAATGAAGCAGCTCTTTTATCTTTAAGACAAAATGATTTTCATGTAACTATAGAGCATTTTCATCAAGTGAAAGACAAGGTAATGTTTGGCAAGAAAAAGCTTAAGATGTTAAATGATAAACAAAAAGCATATCGCATAACTTACCAAGCAGCTAAAGTGTGTGTTGCGACTTACTATGATATGCCTTTTGAAAAGTTAATGTTGTCAAATGAAAAACTAACTCCTTCTACAGATGAACTGCTGATTCAACAGGAGTTAGAAGCACAGGTAAAAATGCTTTTGGCTGGTATGGTTGCATGTAATATTGCATTTAATGAACACTCAAGCAGTGCAAAAGATGACCTTGAAGAAGCAAAAGAGATAGTTAAAAAAATGTGTCAAGAGTATGGAATGGGTTCAACTCTACTTCCTGAGGTAAATGAGCAAAAACTTTTGTTAGAGAGACTTTATAATGAGTGTAAATCTTTACTGATGTCTCTGCCTAGTGTTGTGCAAAATATTGAGAATGTATTATCTGAGAGAGAGAGCATTACCAAATCAGAGGTCAAAGAGTTGATAAATGAAGTTTTTTAGTGGTTTTTCTCTAAAAAATGAAAAGCACCTTTTTGAGAGATATATAAAAAAAAGTGAGTATAATATCTGTGGCTTTAGTTACGGAGCTATAACTGCCTTTAAGAGTGCATTAGAGATGATAAACGAGGGTAAGAGGGTTGATACTCTACAGCTTTTTTCACCAGCTTTTTTTCAAAACAGAGATGAAAAGTTTAGAAGATTACAGTTGATGTCATATAAAAAAAACAAGAGTGCATATATGGAACAGTTTATTTCCTCATGTTTTTTACCATACAATAAAAAAAAGATAGAACAAAAAGAGACTACAGCCCAAGAGTTACATGAACTATTGTATCATGAGTGGTCTTTAGATGATTTAAAAAAGATAGAAGATAGTGGTGCTGATATAGAAGTTTATCTAGGTGGTGAAGATAAAATCATAGATGCAAAATCGGCTAAAGAGTTTTTTTTAAATATAGCGACAACAACTTACATAAAAAATGCAAATCATTTTTTACAAATAAATTAAA
>JALTUB010000005.1 GCA_027047745.1 Sulfurimonas sp. | reverse complement strand
AAACAGATTAATCTTCATAAATTCGTAAAAAAAGCACTTTTATATGTTTCAGCATTTTCTCTTTTTTTAATTCTTCTTGCTTCTGGAACAATCTTATATCTAAAGTCAAATATAGATGAAATACATACTAAAAAAAGTGATATAGAAAAAGCATATAATAATCTTTTAGAAAAAAACAAAGAGCTTAAAAAAACAACAGAAGATATAAAAAACTCTTTACTGGTAAAGAAAAAAGAGTTTGACGACTTATCTGAATCACTCTCTAAAATTCAAACAATCATGGGATTGACTCCGTATAAAGAGGAAACATCACTTCAAGAGAGAGTAGATTTTACTAAATTAACTTCAGAGCATATGGCAACAATGTTACAACTTATTCCAAATGGTTCTCCTGTAGAGTATCATGGAATAACAAGCAAATTTGGTTTGAGAATGCATCCAACTCTACACAAAAAAGAGTTTCATCGTGGTATAGACTTAAGAGCAAAACTTAACACACCTGTCTATGCTCCTGCAGATGCTATTGTAGAGTATGCAGGTATTCATGTTAAAAGTGGTTTTGGTCGTTTGGTAATACTGGATCATGCTTTTGGTTTTAAAACATACTATGGGCATTTAAACAAAGTTGTGGTAAAATCAGGCAGATTTGTAAAAAAAGGCGACTTGATAGCATATACTGGTAACTCTGGACTTAGCAATGGACCACATCTTCATTACGAGATAAGATTTATGTATAATGCCTTAAACCCTTATTGGTTTATAAAGTGGACGATGGATAACTATAATGAGATATTTCAAAAGGAGAAAAAAATACGATGGCAATCTTTAATCACAGCAACAGCGAACTTGAAGGTACTAAAACCGACTCAAACACTACAATCATCACAGCAGGTGCAAAAATAAAAGGTGAGTTGGAATTAACTTGTAAACTATATATCGATGGAGAGTTAGAGGGTGAAATCAATTCACAAAAAGAGGTTAATATCGGTAAAAATGGTCTTGTAAAAGGCTCTGTAAAAGCACAAAGACTTGTTGTCCAAGGCTACATTGAGGGTAATATAGATGCAACGAGAGTTGAGATAAAAGCTGCTGGTCATGTTAAAGGCGAAATCTCCTCAAGTGAATTAATCATAGAATCAAAAGGTATATTTGAGGGTAATAGTGTTATAAAAAACTCCACAGTTTCTACTTCTCAAGTAAAACTAAAATCTGATATAGCTAAATCATAAACACTTAATGTCACAAGCTTCTTTTTACAACTATTTTAAAACAGGTGATGCAAATAACTTAGAACTTCTAGTCTGTGAAGATTTTAAAGAGGCTCTTGAGTTAGAGAGTATTGCTAAATTTTTCAATCGTGATGTTATTTTATTTCCAGATTTTCGTCCTAGTTTTGGCGATGACCTTCGCTCATACAAAGAGGAGCTTCATGAACTCTTTTGTGCTCTTCGCCTTTACTATTCAAGTAGTAAAAAACCACTTATAATATCGCCACTAAAAACACTTCTTTTTCCTCTTCCTAAAGAGAGCGTACTTAAAAGTATAAGTTTGGAGTTTGCTCAAAAGATAAATCTAAAAACCTTTAAAGAGCAGATGCTTTTTTGGGGTTATAACTTTGTTGATATGGTTCAAGTTGCAGGAGAGGTTTCTTTTCGTGGAGATATTATTGATATATTTGCACCATCATCTTCAAAGCCTGTTCGTATCTCTTTGTTTGATGATGAGATAGAACAGATAAAAGAGTTTGAACTAGAGACTCAAAGAACGCTCAAAGAAGAACTAGACTCTTTTACTATAAGCAGTGCCTTTTACTCTTTAGAAGAAGAACGATTTAACGCTCTTAACTCATTAATCCAAAACTCTGAATTTGATTCTTTAGTCAAAGATATAGCCTCACTTGGATTTTGGTATTTAGGTGAAATGGCAGAAGATTTTATGCAAGATAAAAGCGTAATGCTATCTCGTAATCTTGATAATGTTTTAAAAGATGCCTATGGGATTAACAACCCACTTATTAGTAGAGATAAATTTGATTTGGAAGTTTTAGAAGATAGTGATGACTACAAAGAGTTAGTAGTTGTCAATGTCGAACAACTTCTTCGTGTTCATAAAGATAAAAAAGTCACTATCATCTCTGCAAATGATGCGCAATTAAAGCAAGTCGGACTTTATGATACGAAAAATATTACAAAAGTAAGAGCTGGATATATTTTAAATATTATCTCAAAAGATGAGTTGATAATCTCTTTAAATAAAGTAGATAAGAAACGCAGAAGAAGAAAAAGTTCTATCTTGCTAGATGACCTTAAAGCTGGTGATTATGTTGTTCATGAAGATTATGGTGTTGGTATATTTGAGAAGATTGAACAGACTGAGATACTTGGAGGCATCAAAGATTTTATAGTTATAAAGTATGTTGGGGATGATAAGATACTTCTTCCTGTAGAAAATTTAGACTTTATAGATAGATACATAGCAAGTGGTGGTTCTACTCCTATTTTAGATAGACTTGGTAAGGGTAGTTTTGGAAAGTTAAAGGCAAAAGTAAGAAAACGACTACTTGAAATCGCAGGTCAGATTGTAAATACTGCGGCTGCTCGTTCTTTGATAAAATCGCCTAAGATAAGTATAAACAAAAAAGAGTTAAAAGAGTTTCAAGCTTTAAGTGGATTTGACTACACAGAAGACCAAACACAATCTATAGATGAGATAATAGGACAGATGAGTTCAGGTCATATTATGGATAGACTTCTTAGTGGTGATGTTGGTTTTGGAAAGACAGAAGTGGCACTTAACACTATCTTTGCAGCTTACAAGTCAGGATACCAATCTGCGTTTATTGTTCCTACAACACTTTTATCTGCACAACATTGGCGTTCTTTAGATGAGAGGTTTAAAGAGCTAAAACTTAGATATGCAAAACTTGATAGATTTGTAAGCACTAAAGATAAAAATGCAGTTATAAAAGGTTTAGCAAGTGGAGAGATTGATTGTGTAGTAGGAACACATGCTCTTTTTGGTTTAGAGTTTAAAAAACTTGGTGTTGTCATCATAGATGAAGAGCATAAGTTTGGAGTGAAACAAAAAGAGAAGATAAAAGAGCTTTATCACAATGTACATTTGCTAAGTATGTCAGCAACGCCAATCCCTCGCTCACTAAATCAAGCTATGAGTTCTATAAAAACCATGAGCCAACTTTTAACACCTCCAAGTGAACGACAGGGTGTGAGAACATTTGTTAAAGAGTATGATGAAAAACTGATAAAAGAGGTAATACTTAGAGAACTTCGCCGTGGTGGGCAAGTCTTTTATGTGCATAATAGTATCGACCATATGCCGATAAAACTCGGTGAACTTAAAGCTCTCCTACCAGAACTTCGTGTTGTGATGTTACACTCAAAAATCTCAGCAGTAGAGACTGAAAAAGAGTTGTTAAAGTTTGAAGCTGGTGAATATGACCTCATGATTGCGACTTCTATCATAGAGAGTGGGATTCATATGCCTCGTGTTAATACTATCTTAGTTGATGGTGCAGATAGGTTTGGGATAGCTGATTTGCATCAGTTGCGTGGTCGTGTTGGTCGTGGAAGTTATGAGGGCTTTGCTTATCTTATCGTTAAAAGTAAAGAGAACCTAACAGATGAAGCAAAAAAACGACTTTTAGCATTGGAATCAAACTCATTTTTAGGAAGTGGTTCAGTTTTAGCCTATCATGATTTGGAAATCCGTGGAGGTGGTAACCTTGTAGGTGATGCTCAAAGTGGACATATTAAAAACATAGGTTACTCACTCTATCTTAGAATGTTAGAAGATGCCATAAAAGAGTTGAGCAATACAGCAGAGGGTGAGAGAGCTAAAGTAGATATAAAACTTACTATCTCTGCGTTTATAAGTGATGAGGTCGTAAAAGAGGATAGACTCCGTTTAGATGTTTACAGACGACTCTCGCAATGTGAATCAGCAGTAGAAGTGTATGAGATAGAAGAAGAACTTAACGATAGATTTGGAGAGCTTGATACTCCTACAAAACAGTTTATAGAGTTGATGGTGATTAAGCTTTTAAGTTTAGATAAAAAGATAAAATCTATCATGAACTATGGGCAAAATATCACTATTAGCTATATGAATGACTCAAAAGAGATGATTAAATCTGCTAGTAGAGATGATGATGACATTATCAAAGCAACACTTTTTTATCTTAGAAACAACAAACCAAAAAAATTATAGGACAAGACTTTAATGAACACAACACAAAGCAAAGAAAATTATTTCATGTCACAACCCCACCAACCATTTTTTGTATTAGGTGTGATAAATGCGATAGTCATGATGTTAGTATTTGCACTTAGTTACAAGTCGGTAGTAAATCTCTCTATAGATACACTTACCTTTCATGTTTACTCTCTTGTTTATTTGGTTTTTACAAATGTCTTTAGTGGATTTTTATTTACCACATTTCCAAAGTTTAACCAAGCTAAATTAATATCTAAAAAATATTATACAAGATTGTTTTTCTCTCAAGTTATCGGAACAGTTATTTTTTTAGCTGGAGCATTTACGACTCTTTACCTTGTCATGATAGCCATGGCTCTTTTGTTTGTATCTCAACTTTTTATAGTTTTAAAACTTAGAGAGATTTATAAGAGTGGGTTGGCATCTGATAAAAGTGACTCATTTTGGATACTTGGAGCAAACTATTTTGGTCTTGTAGCAAATCTACTTTTTATTATTTCTCTTTTTATACCTTCTATCCTATCAACAGCTATCAATGTTTCATTTTATCTCTATATTATCTTTTTAGCATTTAGTGTAGGGCAGAGAATGATTCCATTTTTTTCTCACTCTTTTGCTGCTAAAAATGAGAACTTTGTAAAAATCATAGCTGTTTTATTTTTACTTAAAACGATATTTTCTATCTTAGATATAAAAACTGTAGAGATAATTATAGATATACTTTTAGCTACTTATTTTACATATGAATTTTTAAGATGGAAGCTCAATCCTTTTCATTCACCATCAATCTTATGGGTTCTTCACTTAGCTCTGTTTTGGTTGCCAATGGCATTTTTGCTCTCTGCTATTACTCTAAGTGCAGAACTTTTTTTAGATACCAGTTTTTACTATTTGAATATTCATCTTTTAGCTATTGGATTTTTAACAACTCTTCTTGTAGGCTTTGGAACTCGTGTAACACTTGGACATGCAAAACAAGCACCCAATGCAGATAGATTTGCAACAGCTGTATTTATATTTGTACAGTTTGTTGTACTTTTAAGAGTATTATTTAGTTTAAATGTAGCATTTGGATGGAATCTAAACTTTCTATTTGATATATCTTTTACTGCTTGGATAGTTCTCTTTTTGGCATGGACTCTACGATACTTTAAAGTTTTAGTTTTTGGTTCAAAGGTTTAATCATGAAAATAGCATTTATAGGTGATATAGTAGGAAAACCAGGTAGAGATATGTTAAAGATGTATTTATCTGGGTTAAGAGAAGAACATGAGATAGATTTTGTGATAGCAAACTATGAAAATGCTTCTCATGGTTTTGGACTCACTATGAAAAATTGTAATGAACTTTTTTCTTATGGCATAGATGTTATGACAGGTGGAAACCATTCTTGGGATAAAAAAGATGTTGTAGCTCTGTTTGATACACATGAGATACTTCGTCCTCATAATTATCCTGATGAAGTGGCTGGAACAGGTTGTAAAACTTATGATGTACACGGGGAGAAACTCGCTGTTTTAAACCTCATGGGACATTTTTCTATGCCATATTGTGATAATGCTTTTAGATGTGCAAAAACTACTGTAGAGAGTCTAAAAGAGCAGGGTGTAGAAAATATTTTTATAGACTTTCATGCTGAAGCTACAAGTGAGAAAAGAGGGATGATGATGTTGCTCGAAGGAGAGGTGAGTGGTATCATCGGAACTCATACCCATGTAAGCAGTGATGACTTTCAAATCTCTGGGGGAACAGCTTATCTAACAGATATGGGTTTGAGTGGTTGTAGGGATAATGTGATAGGGATGGATAAGAAAGTTCCACTAAAACAGTTTTTGACAGGAATGAAAGGGCATTTTGACATACCAAAAAAATGTAAGAAGATTTTGCAGGTGGCAGTTATGGATATTTCAAATGGAAAATGTATTTCTGCTTACAAGTTAAAGATTTTTGATAATGGTCAATATATAAAAAGTGATGCTTGGATTGAAGATTAAGCTGTGATTTTATAGTAGTTATCATTTGCTATATAAGTGTTAAGCATTGTATGTTTCATGATTTGTTCTTTTGCATCTTGAGCGTTTTTTGACATTTTTTTGTCTATTTGTGGTGTTTGGTTTATGGTGATGGCTGTTTTTAATGCAATAGGAAATATTTTTGAACCTTCAAGATAAGCTTTTTTTGAAGTTACAAGTGCTTTAGTTTTTGAAAATTTAGCTCTTTGAGTGTTGAATGTTTCATCTCTCAATCTTTGTTGGTTGCTTAAAACTTTATACTTTGATATATAATTAACGGGAAGATTAGAGTTTGTATCAATGACTTCTGTTATCTGTGATGAAAGTTTTTGGGAAAATTTTAAAGAACTTTTTGATGACTCTTCAGTTCTTACTTTTTCTTTGTTGTTGGTTGAGTTTGCTGTAATATATGTATTGTATGAAGAAATATACATTTTATGCCCCTTCCAACGATAAAGTTTTTATATAAGTATTATATCATATAATATTTTTATTGTCTAATAACAGAAATTGTTAATAACAAATTTTGTTGTTTTACTATATAATCACTAAAAACTAGATATAATTTGTTAATAATAAAAGTGGGAGATAAAGATGAAAAATTTTACATATATTTTAATCATCCTTACTATGACTTTATCTGTTTCTCAGGCTTTAACACTCAAGGAGAGTGTTTCAGAGGCTATGGGAACAAATCCAGTTGTACAAGAGAGATTAAAAAATTATAGAGCAACACAACAAGATTTAGGCGTGGCAGAATCAGAATACTACCCTCAGCTAGATTTTCGTGCAGTTGTTGGTCATAACAATGCTGGTGGTTTGAAAAGCAGTCAAAATGGAAAAGATTGGAATCACTTAGTAAAAAATGAGACTTACAACAACTATGAGACTTCTTTAACTCTTACTCAAAATCTTTTTAATGGTTTTTCCACTACAAATAAAGTTGATTATCAAGAAGCTAGGATTTTAGCTGCAGCATATAACTATATAGAAAAAGCAAATGATATTGCTTTTAGGATGACAGGAGCTTATCTTAATGTTATGAAATCTTATGAGTTGCTAGAAACTGCAAGAGAAAATGTACAGGCAAATGAGTCGATTTATAAAAAAGTAAAAGACCTTTTTGACTCTGGATTAACAACAGATTCTGCAGTTAAAAAGATAGAGTCTTCACTTTCCTTAGCTCGTTCAAATCTTATTGTGCAGTTAAATAAGACAAGAGATAGAGAGTACAACTTTAGAAGGATTTTAGGTCGCTTACCAGATGTTACTGATATGCAAAAACCTGATCTAAATGTCTCTATGCCTCAGTCTATAGAAAAAGCAGCTATGTATGCTATAAACCATAACCCTTCTCTTTTGGTAAGTAGATATAATATTAAAGGTGCAGAGGCTTTATGGAAAGAGAGTAAAAGTGCAAACTATCCAAAAATTGACTTAGAAGTAAGTCAGTTTTATAATGATCAAGATAAGGCAAATACTGCTTTTGATAGACCAGATGATAGATTTCGTGCTCGTTTAGTTTTGAACTACAATATTTTTCGAGGGGGTGCAGATAGTGCAACTGCTCAAAAAAATATCAGTAAAATTAGCCAAGAGATAGAGATAAAACGAGATTTAAAAAGACAAACTATAGAGGACTTAGACCTCTCATGGAATGCCTATGTCATGACAGGTCGTCAACTTAAAGATTTGAAGAATTATAAGACATTTGCAGAAAAGACTTTGGAACTATATAAAGAAGAATACGACCTTGGTCGTCGTTCTTTACTTGATCTTTTAACTTCACAAAATGATGTTATAAACTCTCGTAGTCAAATCATAAAAGCTGAGTATGCACTCTTAAATGCTAAGTATCGTATACTTGATGCTCTAGGATTGCTTCCAACTGCTATACTTGGAAGTTCACAAGAGTTTACATCAAAAGTAAATCTTTATACAGATGCAGATGCAAAAGAAGTGCTAGATACTCTTCCTATTGAGTTAGATGTAGATCATGATAAGATAACAGACAACCAAGATTTGTGTGACAACTCACTTCAAGAGAACAACATAATGCCATACGGATGTAAAAAAATACGAAGAGATAGTGACGGAGATGGCGTGTTTGATAGTAATGATGACTGTCCATTAACACCTGTAGGTGCAAAAGTATCTTCAAATGGTTGCGCACTTGACACAGATAAAGATGGTATAAAAGATTATGAAGATGAATGTGAAAATACACCTTTAGGATATAAGGTTAATCAAGAAGGATGTGCTACTTCTTTAACTATTTATGTGAATTTTGACAGAGATAGTTCTAAGATTGTAGATGATGTATATGGAAAGATTTTCAAATTTTCAAGCTTCTTAAAAAGTCATCCTGAATTGAATGCAAAGATTATTGGACATACAAGTCGCAATAAAAACAGTAAAGCAGAATATAACTTGAGACTTTCTAAAAAAAGAGCAGATAGCGTAAAAGATGCACTTGTAAAAACAGGACTAAATAAAGACCGTTTTACAACTTATGGTAGAGGTTTTGAAGAGCTTATAGATAATAAACATGCAGGTAGCTATAAAAACCGTCGTGTTGAAATAGAATTGAGTAAATAAGATGGTGAAAAATATTTTAAATAAAAAGTTATTGGTTTCTATGTTTGCGTTTAGTGTTTCTCTTAGTGCAGGAGTTTATGATAATACATATACTCTCTCTAAAGATGTTAACAAAACGATAAGTAAGCCTTCAGATAAGTTTATGAATGGTGATTTTGAAGAGATTATTCGTTTTAAAATGCTTGATTTTTCAAATGGTATGAACAACAAAGCAGTTGATAATATTATCAAAAAGATTAAATCATACGATAAAAGCAATAAAAAACTTAATGTTACTGTTATTGGGCATACGCAAGAGACAACAGATGATGCAAATGAAGTGACAATTGATTCAAAAACTTACGCAAATAAAATTCAAAATTTATTTCGTAACTCTTATGATACTAATGAAAGCAAAGAAGATAGCAAAAACTTTGCATTAAGTGTTCAAAAAAGAATGCTAGATAACAATATTTCAAAAAATATCATTACGGTTGAATATCGTGGCGATAAAGATTTAGGTTTTAGTGATGCTACTACTGAAGGCATCGAGCGTTCAAATCGTGTAATGGTTACTATATATGTAAGTTTTGATACAAAAGTTGATAACGATAAAGATGCTGTATTTGACTATAAAGATGATTGTTTAGATACTCCTATTGGAGTGAGAGTTGATCAAAAAGGTTGTGCTGTTGATAGTGATTTGGATGGCGTAGCCAACTATAAGGATAAATGCCCAAATACTCCACAAGAAGTTGATGTTACTGAAAATGGATGTCCTTTTGATAGTGATAATGATGGAGTATATGATCATGCTGATATATGTCCTGATACACCAACAGGAACAAAAGTAGATATGAGAGGATGTGCCTTAAAAAGTACACTAAAGATTTTGTTTAAAGTTGGCTCTGATAAAATTCT
>JALTUB010000004.1 GCA_027047745.1 Sulfurimonas sp. | reverse complement strand
TGCTAAGTCTTTCTATTTTTTCACGAGCAGATTTCCCAATGCGTTTAATGGACTCTCCACCTTTGCCAATTATTATGCCTTTTTGAGACTCTTTTTCTATGATTATTGTTGCATATATCCTGTCGATACCTTTTTCTTCTTCTATAGAGTCAATAATAACATCAGATTCATAAGGAACTTCATCACTAATATTTTCAAAAATTCCCTCACGAATAAAACCTGCATAAATATCACGGACAAGTTCACTTGTTAAATCTTCTGGGTCATACAGGTAAGGGGAATTAGGAAGATTTTTAGAGATAGTATTAAGCAAGTCATCATGACCAACTTTTTTTGGTACGGCAACTGGTATAAGTGCTTCAAAATGATTTGAAAATTGGTTGTAAGAGGCTATCGTTTTAAATAGTTTTTCTTGTTTTACTTGGTCGATTTTGCTAAGTACAATAATATGCTTAATCTTGTTTTTGTTTAGCTCTAAAAACTTTTTATAATGCTCAACACCATCTGTTATAGGAGCTAAATAAACTATCAGATCACAATCACCCATAGCTTTTAACGCTTCATCAAGCATAAATTGGTTAAGAACTTTCTCTCTTTCATGTAAGCCTGGTGTGTCGATGAAGATGATTTGAGTATCTTCATACATAACTATAGCATTTGAGCGTTTTCTAGTCGCATTTGCTTTTTGGCTAACCATAGCGATTTTTTCACCTAATAGTGAATTCATTAAGGTACTTTTACCCGCATTTGGACGACCTATTAAAGAGACGAAACCAGCTTTACTCATAAGATATATCTCGATAAATCGTCATCTTCTACAACTTCATCTAGTTTTTCATGAACAAGTTTTGAAGTGATGATTACCTCTTCACCTTTATACTCATCAGCATTAAAACTTATATCTTCTAGTATTTTTTCTAAAACAGTATGAAGTCTTCTTGCTCCAATATCTTCTGTAAGTTCATTGGCACGATGAGATAATTTTGCGATTGAATGAACTGCTTCATCATCAAAAGTTAATCTCATACCCTCAACATCTAAAAGTGCTGTATATTGTTTTAACAATGAGTTTTGAGTTTGTGTTAATATCTGATATAGTGTCTCTTCTGTTAATGATTCAAGTTCAACACGAAGTGGAAATCTACCTTGGAGTTCAGGGATAAGATCACTTGGTTTACTTACATGAAAAGCACCTGCAGCAATAAAAAGTATATGGTCAGTATTGATAGTTCCATATTTCGTAGAAACACTACTACCCTCTACTATAGGAAGCAAATCTCTTTGAACTCCCTCTTTTGAAGGGTCATTTCTTCCTTGTGATTTTTCACTTAGTGCAATCTTGTCAATCTCATCAAGAAAGATAATCCCACCATTTTCAGCACGACGAAGTGCCTCTGTAGTTATGCTTGTCATATCAAGAAGTTTAGAACTTGCTTCTTTGCGAAGTAAAACTTTTGCATCTTTTACGCTAACTTCTTTTTTGTTATCTTCTTTGTTTATAGTAGCAAAAACTTTTGAAAAACTCTCTTGGACTTTTACCATCTCTGGAGGTAGATTTGTATCTTCAAATTCTATGTTGATTTTATCAAGTTCCAGTTCTATAGTTCTATCATCCATCTCTCCAGAGTCAACTCTCTTTTCCATGGCTTCAAGAAGTCTTCGATAATCATCTTTTTTGGACTCACTAGCTGATTCTGGAAGGGGAGGGAGAAGTTTTTCAACAATTTTATTTAAAACATAATTGTCTATTTTAGATAAATTTTCTTCTTCTTGTTCAGCCTTTACTATAGCTATAGAATTGACAACTAAATCACGAACCATAGACTCAACATCACGCCCAACAAAACCAACTTCTGTGTATTTTGATGCTTCTACCTTTATAAAAGGAACTTTCATCATCTTTGCTAAACGACGAGATATTTCTGTCTTACCGACACCAGTTGAACCTATCATTAAAATATTTTTAGGCATGATTTCATTTTTTAGTTCATCATCAAGTTGCAACCTTCTATATCTTGTACGAAGTGCGAGTGCTATGGTTTTTTTAGCATTTTTTTGGCTTATGACATATTTGTCTAAGTATTCTACAATCTCTTTAGGTGTTAAGTTCATTATTTTTCATCCTCTAGTATCAGAGTTTTTATGTTGTGGTTTGTGTAGATACATAAATCACCTGCGATGTGAAGTGACTCTTTCACAAGTTCTTCTTCATCAAGTGAAGCATGTTTTTTTAATGCTCTTGCAGCAGATATGGCAAAGTTCCCACCACTTCCTATGGAAGCGAGTTCTCCATCTTCAGGCTCAACAACATCACCATTTCCTGTAAGTATAAAGATATGTTCTTGGTTTAAGACAATCATCATAGCTTCTAAACGGCGAAGCACTTTGTCTTTTCTCCAAGCTTTTGAAAACTCAACAACTGACTTTAAAAGATCGCCTTTTTTTTGTTCTAAAAACTCTTCAAACATATCAAAAAGGTTAAAAGCATCAGCAGTGCTTCCTGCAAAACCAGCTAAGATTTTACCATGATGAAGTGTACGGATTTTAGTGGCATTCCCTTTAAGTACAGTGTCCCCAAATGTAACTTGACCATCTCCACCGATTACAGCTTTATTTTTACCCTTATAAGCAAGGATAGTTGTGGCATCAAACATAGTTTATGATTCTCCTTGAACATCTACATGAAGTTTAGCATGTAGCCCATGACCTAGTTTTAAGTCCAAATCATGTTCACCAATAGTTTTAATAGCAGTTTTATCTGTAATATGTTTTTTATCTATCTCAATGTTGTGTTGCTCTTTTAAAGCAGTTGCAACTTCATCTTTAGTGATAGCACCAAAAAGGTGACCATTATTACCCACTTTTTTTGTGATAACTATTTCGCACTTTTCAAGTTTTGTAGCTATCTCTTTGAGTACATTTACCTCTTTTTCAAGATTTTGTGCAACTATAAGCTCATCTTTTGCATGTTGGGCTAAAATCTCGGGAGTTGCATGACGGGCAAAACCTTTTCCTATGAGAAAATTTTTGCCATATCCATCTTTTACTTCTTTCACTTCACCTTTTTTACCTAGGCTTTTAACATCTTTTATTAGTAAAACTTTCATTTATTATCCTTGAAATTTTTTATCTTTCTTTTTCGCCACCATAAGAAACTATACCATGTGTTAAGTTTCCGATTTTTGTGAATCCCATATCAGGAAGTATTCTTGCAACATGGGCAGAACGGCTACCTACATGACAGTAAACAATGATATTTTCATTTTTATCAAGTCCTGCTTCTTCAAGTGATTGGTAGAAACTACTTGTTGGAACAAGTTTGTCAGCACCTTTGATGTGACCCATTTGCCACTCCATATGCTCTCTTACATCTACAAGTTTGAAGTTAACCATACCAAGTTCACGAGCTTCTAAAAGTGCTATTAACTCATCTGGATCGATTTCACTTTGGTTAACAAGTGCTTCACACTCTTCTTTACTTAGACCACGAGAGTGAGTCTGAACTGCTTCTTCCATTCCAAGTTCGATGCGTTTGTTTGCAGCAAATTCAGGAGTACAAAATATACCACAGTGGCAAGTTCCATCTTGAGGAATCTCTTTTTCAATAGCTGGAGGACAAGGACAAACTCTGTTATCAACACTTTGTGGTTTTCCATCAACTTCTTCAACCATAAAACAAGGACAAAATCTTTTGTTGTACATCATCTTGTTACGAGCAAGACCCATTTGTACACCTTCATTTACTTCTGCTTGAGGGTTGTACTCCCAGTTAAATTGCTTTACAACTTTATCAGTAAATTTTACTGTTTTTTCCATCTCTGCTAAAAATTCTGGTGAATCCATCTCTATTTTTTTTATACTCATATTTATATATTTCCTTATTTTGATTTTTATTTATTTCGTGCTTTACCCTCAATGATAAAGCGAAGTGCGTTAAGTTTGATAAAACCTTCTGCATCTTTTTGGTTGTAAACTTCATCTTCTTCAAAAGTTGAATATTCTGGGTTAAATAGTGAAACATCACTACTTCTACCAACAACCATGACGCTACCTTTGTAAAGTTTAAGTCTTACATTTCCATTTACAAACTTTTGTGTTTGATTGATTGCAGCTTGAAGCATTTCTCTCTCTGGTGAGAACCAAAAACCATTATAGATAAGTTTTGCGTAACGAGGCATCATCTCATCTTTCATGTGTGCCGCTTCACGGTCAAGTGTGATAGACTCTATAGCACGGTGAGCTTTTAACATGATAGTTCCACCTGGAGTTTCGTAACATCCACGAGCTTTCATACCAACAAAACGGTTTTCAACTATATCAACACGACCAATGCCATGTTTTGAACCAAGATCATTAAGTGTTTTAAGCATAGTCGCAGGGCTTAGTTTTTCGCCATTTAGTGCGATAGGGTCACCATTTTGATACTCTATTGTTATATACTCAGCTTTATCAGGAGCATTTTCTGGAGAGTTTGACCATAACCACATAGACTCTTCAGGCTCTGCAGATGGGTCTTCTAAAATCCCACCTTCATAAGAGATATGGAGTAGATTTGCATCCATGGAGTATGGCGATTTCTTACCTTTTTTTTCTATCTTTATGCCATGCTTTTCTGCATACGCTAAAAGTTTTTCTCTTGAGTTTAAGTCCCACTCTCTCCATGGAGCTATGATAGTTAGAGTTGAATCTTGACCTAAGTAACCCATCTCAAAACGAACTTGATCATTTCCTTTACCAGTTGCACCATGACTCACACCATCAGCACCAGTGATTTTTGCTATCTCAGCTTGACGCTTAGCTATAAGTGGACGAGCGATAGAAGTTCCCAAAAGATATTCTCCTTCATAAATTGTATTTGCTCGAAACATAGGATATACAAAATCTTTTACAAACTCTTCTCTTAAATCGTCAATAAAAATATTTTCAGGTTTGATTCCAAATTCAAGCGCTTTGATGCGTGCAGGTTCAAGCTCTTCGCCTTGACCCAAATCGGCTGTAAATGTTACAACTTCACACTTGTACTCATCTTGTAACCATTTTAAAATAACACTGGTATCTAAACCACCAGAGTAAGCTAAAACTACTTTTTTTACTTCTTTTTTCATACAAATACCTACTAATACTAAAATAATTTACGCGATTGTACCGAAAAGTGTATGAGTAATTGCTTATAATAGCTTGTAGTTATATTTAATCTAAGAAAATGTGAAGTTTTGAACACAAAGAGTAAGTAATATTACCCTTTGTGATCAAATAGTATGCCAGTTACTTCTTGCATTTTAGGAAGAAAATCTTGTGCCTGTTCTGCTGGAAATCTTCTTATCATTTTATCTGTTTTTTGATCTATGACAGAAACATAAAAAACATCTTTAGAATCAACACCAAATTGTAGATTTGTACCTATCGGTGATAATGCATCATTAAGCTTTTTAACTAAATCTTGTACATCTTTTTTAGAGTTTATTTTAGTACCATGATTTTCAGCTTGTTTAGCCATCGTCTCTGCTATATCATTCGCAGTTGGTTTTTGAACTTGTGCTACTTGTTGTGCTTGCTGAGCTACTCTTCCTTGAGTTTCTGCAGAACTTACATGTGATTGTTGTTGTTTTGCAACATGTGCTATGCTTTCCATGACGAACTCCTATAAATAAAGTTATTACGCACAATATCGACCATAAAAATAATATCTTTAATAAAAATTCCAAAATTTATGATAATCTTGCATTCATGAAAGAATATATCAAACTTTTAAAAGATGAACCAGTATTAAAACGACTCTCAACTATCCAACTTATCTCTTACTTCGGTGCTTGGTTTAGTAATATCGCGATTTATACTATACTTATAAATATGAGTGTATCTGCTAGTGTTATTGCTTTTGTCGCTTCATTAAATTTTTTGTCAGGAGTATTTCAAGCTCCACTATCTGGCTCGATTATAGATAAATTTAGTCCAAAAAAGCTCATGCTCTCTTTGATTGTAGTAGAAATTTTTGCAACAATATTATTGGTTTTTGTAAATTCGATAGAAGATTTGTGGCTACTGTACACACTTATATTTTTTAAAATGGCTGCTGCATCTTTTTACTTTACAACTGAGATGTCTCTTCTGCCAAAAATTTTAGATGGAGAAAAACTACAAAAAGCCAATGAAATTCACTCGATGATTTGGTCTTTTTCATATACTTTAGGAATGGCAATCAGTGGATTTTTTGTTTATTGGCTTGGCATAAAGCCTGCCTTTATACTAGATGCTTTTATGTTTGTTGTTGCTTTTACTCTTTTGTATAAACTAGATATAAAAGTTCAGGTAATAAAGAGTGGTGAAAATCTTTTAGAGATGATGTTAGGTACTTTTACCTATCTTAAAGAGAGTAAAATAGCCATTCATCTAATGCTTATACACGCTTTTGTTGGTTTGACTGCATTTGATGCTCTTGTCGCTTTGATGGTTGATAAATATTATGCAAGTATAATCGCTACTTCTTTGGCTCTTGGTTTGCTTCACTCTGTTAGGGCAGTAGGTTTGGTTATTGGTCCTGTTTTTATATCAAAATGGATAAATAACAAAAGGTTAGTTTATATTTTTATCGCACAAGGTTTAGCTGTTTATTTGTGGGCATTCATGATGCATGATTTTTATCTATCATTAGTAGCAAGTCTATTTGTAGGCTTTTTTACTACAACTCTATGGTCATATACATATACTTTACTTCAAAAAAACATAGAAGAAAAATATTATGGTAGAATTGTCGCTTATAATGATATGCTCTTTTTAAGTTCGGCTGCCTTTACTTCATTTATGATAGGTGTATTTGCAAGTCATAAGTTTTCTTTAGAGTATATTACCATGATAATAGGTTCTGGATTTTTTATCGGTGCTATATATTTTTCTTATTTATTAAAAACAGAGAAATTAAAGGATATATCTTGAGTTATGCGATGATAGGTGGATTACTTTTAAATGTAGGTGCATTTCTTACATATAAGGGTAGGATATATGAGGCAGTTATAGTTTATCTTTTCGCTGATGTGTGTTGGGTTATTATGGCTTATGAGAGAGATGATTTTTGGGGTGTTGTATCAATCATAATCGGTGTAAGCTTCGGATTTTTAGCTTTTTTAAAAATGCGAAATGGTGAAATGAAAAAAAATTTAAACAAGGAAGACAATGATATATAAATCAAAAGATGGCGATATTAGCTTAAACAATTTAACACGACTCTACTCAGCAGTAGTTATAGATATGCAGGGTGAAGTTGCAGAGATGAGTTTGGAGTGGTTTGACCTTTACGGTGAGAAAGTTAAGTTTATAAAGTTTGTACTCGTATTTGATTATACACCAGCTGGTGAAGATGTTAGAGATAAAAAAGTTTTAGAGTTTGATACAAAAGATGAACTTATAGAGGTTATGAGTGAGGTAGCAGAGTTATTTAAAAAGTAGCAAGTATTTGCTACTTTTATAAATCATGTATTAAAAGTTTCAAGTTGAGAATTTAGCTCTTGGGTCTCTTTTGATAAATTTTCGCTTGTTGAAACAATACTCTCTACACTCTTAGCATTTTCTATAGAAATATTGTCGATTTTTGTAACGATAGTAGCGATATTTTCTATAGCCTTGCCAGTATTTTCAAAATCATGCACAGTTTTATCACCAGCTTTTGTGCCATTGTTTACTATCTCTACTGTCACATTTATTTTCTTCTCAACCTCTGAAGCTATACCTGAAAGATTTTGAATATCTTGTGAATTACTATTCATATTTTCACTTGCTTCTTGGATAGACTGAACGATAACATTTATAGTTGCATTTATCTCACTTAAACTTTTTTGTGTTCTCTCGGCAAGTTTACGCACTTCATCAGCAACAACTGCAAATCCTCTTCCATGCTCACCAGCTCTTGCCGCTTCGATGGCTGCATTTAATGCAAGTAGGTTTGTTTGGTCGGCTATGTCACCTATAACCTCAAGTACACTTTTAACATTGTTAGCTTCACCTGAAAGAGTGTCCATTTTTTGTGCTAGTTCTACTTCTAACTCTGAACTCTCTTGGACTCTACTTGTTAAGGATATGATTTCGTCTCTAGCTTCGTTTAGCATGTCATTAGCTTTGATTATCTCTTGTTTGTTTGATTGTGCTTCAGAGATTGCTAATGCTATCTCATTGTTGATTTTATTTGAGTGTTCACTTGCTTCTTTAATAATTCTAACTGATATTTCAACATTCTTACCAACTTGATTTGCATTAGAAGATAAGTTGTTTGCAATATTAGTGTTATTTGTTGAAGAGTTTTTCGCATCTTTTATAAGATGTTGTATATCATGAAGTAGTGTGTTTATACTTTGAGCCATCTCTTGTATTTCCATAGGAGCATCAGTGCTTAAACTCTTTGTTAGGTCTTTCGTTTGACCTATATCTAAAAGTGTAGCTTTGAACTTTTCTAGTGGTTTGATGAGGTTTCTGTTTAGTGCAAAAGTAGAACCTAAACCAATAATGATTAAAATAATAATAGCTTCAATGATAATAAAATTTCTAATCTCATTTGGAGTTATTAAAACTTCATCTTCATTTATAACAGATATAAATGCCCATCGTAAATCTTGACCAACTTTGATGCTAGAGTAAGCACACAGAATTGATTTTCCGTTATACTCAGTAAAGATACCAGTAGAAGTCTGGTTTTTTAAAGCATTTATAACAGGAATAGTATTTATGGAATCTTGTTTAGGCTTATCAAATGAGTTGAGTATCGAATGGTTCTTGTCAAGATAACTATCACTTCTCATGAGATGGTCTTTACCAACAAGATAATCCTCTTGAGTTTTACCATAACCAACTCTCTCTTGCATTACTTTGTTTATGGAAGAACCAGCGATTTTGATAACAAGAACAGAGTTTAATTCATCATCAACATGAACTGGCGTACCTAAAAATAACATTGGTTCATTGTTATCAGGTTTATAAGGTTTCATATCGACATAAGTAGGACGCTTGTTTTTAAGTGTTGCATTAAATACCTCTGCTAAGGCACTTGACTTTAGTTCTCCAGTTTTCAGATTTGCACCAAAATCTTTTCCTTTTTTGGCACTATAAGTCACCTGTCCTGTTTGGGCATTTATAAGCAGTACATCAGCGTATCCATACTCTTTAACAAAAGATTTTAAAAATCTTTCATAAGGCTCTATAGTGTCTTTTACTAAGTCATCATTTACTGGAAAACTTTTTGTAGGAGTAAGATCCATCTTCTCATCGAGTCTATATAAATCATCAGCAAGATACTCTATATTGTTACTTTTTGAGATAACTGTGATTGTTGCTATGTTTTTACGGAAAAAATCTTCGATTTGAGTTTTTTTCAAATCTCTTACAGTCTTTAGTTTAGAAAAGTTACTCTGCATCAAAGCTTCTTTACTTTTGTAAACTGAACTGATAGAAGTCACAAGACCTAAAACAAGCAGTGATGTAAAAATCATTCCCAAGACTTGAATTTTTATGGATAAGTTTTTCATTTGTAATAACCTTATTTTTGATTATAAATAATTATATCACAATTCTATTACATTTTTCTAAAATAGTAGATAAAAAATAATTTAATATAAATTATGAGATAATAAGGTTTTAATAATAAAATAAAGCAGTTTACATGAACAAAAATGAATATAAAAAAGCAGTAGAAAAACTTAACTTATGGGCGAAACATTATTATGTTCTCGATGACCCAATAACGACTGATGAAGTTTATGAC
>JALTUB010000003.1 GCA_027047745.1 Sulfurimonas sp. | reverse complement strand
CATAAAAAATCAATCATTTAAAAGAATCTCACAACTATCAATACAATTAACATTAGATGTAAAAACTTTTTTTTCTATAGGCATAACCTTTACAACATAAGCATCTACAATACGATGAATATGCTTCTTATGAGAACTGCATCCGGCATTAAAAAAATATTCACCTTCGTTAAATAAACATTGAAAAGAAAATTTGATTGTATAGTTTCCTTTAGATACAATTTGTATTCCTTTTTGCTCTTTCATAGAGTAAGATCCTCCAGCTAAGTCGATGCCAATTTTATTTTTTATCAAAAATCCAAATCTTACATCTTCAATATCATTTTCTAACTGGACTGTATAAGAATAAATATAATGTTTGCCATGTAATAAAACATTCACTTCTTCTCCATCAAGCATAGTAACTTTTACATCACTAATCTTAGCACCCTTTTCTTCATAACATATAGTTGATTTAGGTTTTAGGGCAGTATTGTAGAATTCTTTTATTTGTATAGTTTCTCTATTTTGTTGGTGTTTTTTGCTATTGCCCTTGTTTTTTGAACCTTTTTCTAATTCTAAAAACTCTTTTTCTATTTTCGTTTTATCTATTTGTTTTTTTTGAGAGTTTTTCATATACAAACCTGTTACAAGCTTTGGTTCTCCCTCTATGATCTTTTCTCCATTACTAAGCCATATAGCAGAACTACATAGGCTTACTATACTACCTTCACTATGACTTACAAAGAGTATGGTTGCACCTGCTTCTCGTATTTGCTCCATTTTTGCAAAACATTTTCTCTGAAATGCTGCATCTCCAACAGCCAATGCTTCATCTACTATGAGTATGTCTGGATCTATGTTTATAGCAACTGCAAATGCAAGCCTTGCCTTCATCCCACTACTATAAGTTTTAAGCGGTTGGTGTATAAACTCTCCTAGTTCTGCGAATGCTCTTATCTCGTCTATCTTTTTATCAGTTGCCTCTTTGTTCACACCATTTATGGAGGTATTGAGATAGATGTTTTCAAGTCCACTCATCTCAGGGTTGAATCCCGCTCCTAGTTCAAGTATGGCAGAAATTTTACCATGGATGACTACTCTACCATTTGAGGCAGTAAGCACTCCTGTGATGATCTTAAGCAAAGTTGACTTACCACTTCCATTACGACCTATTATACCTATTGTTTTGCCTTTTTTTATCTCAAAACTTACATTCTTAAGAGCATGAAAGTCACTATGGTATGACTTCTTAAAAGGGTTAAGTGCTTCTTTAAGTCTATCTGTTGGTTCTTTGTACAATCTATATGTTTTAGTTAGATTTTGAACTTTTATTGCACTATTCTTGCTCATCATAGTACATCTCCAAAGTGAGGTCTTAATCTTTTAAATACAATGGCACCGACAATAAAGAACAGTGTTGTAATACCAAGATAGTAAATTGTGACATTTGGCATTTCCCAAAACCATTTGTGGTTGATAAAGGTATCTCTATATCCTTGTACAATATAGTATGCAGGGTTCATCTTGAGTATCCATTGATGTTTTGGAGAGATCCTATTGATATTCCAAAAAACTGGAGTCGCCCAAAAGCCTATTTGTAGCAATACACCTATAATGTTTCCGACATCTTTTATAAATACCCTTATAGAAGAAGTCATCCATGATATACCAAGTATTAGTAGCACAGAACACAAGACAAAATAGGGTAATTGTACCCAGTAAAGAGATGGAGAAAATCCATATAGTAAAAACATTATCATCAAAAATAAAACAAGCCCAATGTGGATAATTAATGCTGAGCCTATCTGAATAAGAGGCAATATACTTACTCTAAATGCTACCTTTTTTACTAAAAAAGAGTTGTTAGTTATGGCATTTGTTCCTGCACTAAGCGCATTAGATATAAAAATCCAAGGTATCATACCACTTGTCAGCCATAAAAAGTATGGTGTATCACCATGCGCAGCCGTTCTAAAACCAAAAGTAAAGACAAACCATATCACTAACATAAAAGTGAGTGGTTGTATAAAAGCCCATACAAGACCCAAATATGAGCCAAGATATTGCTTTTTAAAATCATTTTTTATGAGTACAAACAAAAGTTGTTTATTTTTGATTATATGTTTTATAAAACGATAAAACTCTTTTGAAAATCTATACAAAGTTGCTATTTATCTAGTTTAAAGTTAAATTTCTTTTTTGAGCATTGCAATTCCAATGAAGCATCTACAGACGGTGCGGCGACCATAAATCCTACCATTAACTTTGTTTTAGCTCCATAACTACCAAAGGAAAATGCATAAGCTGTTATAGACTCACTTCCTCTTTTGATTTTGCAACCTCGATAATTTTGGATTTGGATATATGAACATGTGTAAGGTGAGTGAAATTTTATTTTCAACTTTTTATCAATATTTGGTATTTTTTTATTATTTTTATATGCGATACACTTTTTGTCTTTTGCATTATATACAAATCTATAATGAATATTTGCTGCAAGCAAAGAAACACTTGACAAATATATAAATAAGAAAAAAATATTTTTCATTTTATTCTCCTAAATATTTTAAATATAACCCTTCTCCACCTAAAGGCAGAGAAGAGATATAGTCAGAATTAATACTGAACTTTTGTAGAATCGATATTGCTGTAGATTGGAAGATCTTTAAAAGCATTTTTATTATCATTTCTAAATGAAGCATAACCGATAATCTTACTTGGAGTTGTCGGGAATACAAACTGAACTGTATAACTTCCTGCTGTAGGTTTAGCACCAGTACTATCTGTTGCAACAGCCATAAGATCAGAAAGATTATATTTAACTGTTTTTCCTGCTGCTAATTGTGCTGGAATTACAGTACTTTTTGATAAATCAACATTATAGTGTGTGCCATCAGCTGCTATAAGAGTGATTATAGGATTTACGCTTAAACTACTTAAGTTAGAATATGTAAATACAGTCTTGATATTAGCTGCTGTTGAACTTGTTGCATTTGGAATAGTACCTGTATATCCATAAGTTGTCCAATTTCCTAAGTTTCCACTTTTAGCAGCCAAGATAGGGTGA
>JALTUB010000002.1 GCA_027047745.1 Sulfurimonas sp. | reverse complement strand
AAGACAAGTGCAAGACGAAAAGTTCAAGAAGCACATAACAAAAAGCATAATATAACTCCAAAAACGACAATCCGAAAACTAGATGAAAATCTGAAACTAGAAGAACACGGTGATATTTACCAAAAACATAAAAAACTTGATAAAATGCCAGCATCAGAAAAAAAAGCCATCACAAAAGAGTTGATGCTTAAGATGAAACAGGCAGCAAAAGAGTTAAACTTTGAAGAGGCTGCAAGGCTTCGTGATGAGATACAAAAAATAAAACAACTTTAGGAAAAAACATGGAAGATACTTTTAGCAACTTAGTAACTTATGGATATATAGGACTATTTCTCTACTCACTTGGAGGTGGGTTTGTAGCACTTGTTAGTGCTGGTGTTTTATCATACATGGGAAAAATGGACTTGGCAACTTCCATGAGTGTTGCCTTTATAGCAAATGCCCTCGGTGATGTTATGCTGTTTTATATGGCAAGGTATCAGAAAAAAACTATGATGGAAGGAATAAGAAAACACAGGCGAAAACTAGCTCTTTCTCATATTATGATGAAAAAATATGGCTCATGGATTATTTTAATCCAAAAGTTTGTTTATGGCATCAAAACACTTATCCCAATCGCTATTGGCTTAACAAAATATGACTTTAAAAAGTTTGCTATTTTAAACATCTTTAGTGCTGCTGTTTGGACTTTAGTTTTTGGCTTTGGAAGTTATTTTTCTGGAAATGCTTTAGTAAATTTTGCTAAAATGGTAGGAGATAAGCCTTGGATTGCTCCGATAATATTACTTGTTTTTGGTGCTGGATTATGGTTTTATTTGGAAAAGGCTACAAAGAAAAAGGTAAAATAGATTAAAAATAGAAAGATATAGAAAGCTAGATTTCTCTAGCTTTCTATTATCGGACCAAATGGTGCGTAATCAACTTCAACACCCTCTTGGTATTTTGTATAGTTTTTGATAAACATTTGAGCAAGTGTATCTCTAGCAGTATCAAAAGCCTCTTTATCTTCCCAAGCATTTCTAGGATTTAAGATTTCTGGGTTTATATCTCCAAGAGTTTTAGGAACTTGAAGTCTAAAAGTTTTTGTAGTATCAAACTCACTTTTTTGTATAGTACCATCAAGTATAGCGTTGATACAAGCACGAGTATCTTTTAAACTCATACGCTTTCCAACTCCATAAGCTCCACCAGTCCAGCCAGTGTTTACAAGATATACATTTACATTATGTTCATCTATCTTTTTACCAAGTAAATCAGCATATACTGTCGGATGAAGTGTCATGAAAGCCTCACCAAAACAAGCACTAAATGTTGCAACAGGCTCAGTGATACCTCGCTCTGTTCCAGCAACTTTTGCAGTATAACCACTTAAGAAGTAGTACATTGCTTGTTCTTTTGTAAGTTTGGAAACAGGAGGTAAAACACCAAAAGCATCTGCACTTAAGAAGATAATATTTTGTGGATGACCTGCCATTAAGTCTGTTTTATGGTTGTCTATATGTTCGATAGGATAAGAGACACGAGTATTTTCTGTTTTAGAATCGTCTTTATAATCCACTTCACCCTCGCCATGCATAACAACATTTTCTAAAAGTGCATTTTTACGAATAGCACCATAAATCTCTGGTTCACTTGCACCATCAAGGTTTATTACTTTTGCGTAACATCCACCCTCAAAGTTAAAAACTCCATTATCATCCCAACCATGTTCATCATCACCGATAAGAGCACGATGTGGGTCTGTAGAAAGTGTAGTTTTACCAGTTCCACTAAGTCCAAAGAAAAGTGCAGTATCGCCATCTTTACCAACATTAGCAGAACAGTGCATAGATAGTTTACCCTCAAGTGGTAACCAGTAGTTCATCATGGAAAAGATACCTTTTTTCAACTCACCACCATACCAAGTACCACCGATAATACACATGTTCCTCTCAACATCAAAAAGTACAAAAACTTCTGAGTTTAGTCCATGCTCTTTCCACTTATCATTTACAGCTTTACAAGCATTTAAAACAACAAAATCAGACTCAAATACTTCTAGTTCTGATTCAGTCGGACGAATAAACATATTTTTAACAAAGTGTGATTGCCATGCTATTTCTGTTACAAAGCGAACAGATTTTTTAGATGCTGGACTTACACCACTGTAAACATCTGTTACATAAAGGTCTGTTCCTGATAGCTGTTCTCTAGCCACTTCTAAAAGCTCATCAAAAATTTCAGCCGAAACTTTATGGTTTACATCTCCCCAAGCGATATATTTGTTTGATGGATCACGATCCACAAAGTACTTATCTTTAGGTGAACGACCGGTAAAGATACCAGTATCTACTGCCGTAGCACCTTTGTTAGTTTGAGCAACTTCACCATTTTCAAGCTCATGTTTAATCAATTCATCATAACTTAGGTTATGGTAAACTTTTCCAATGTTTTTTAGTCCTAACTCTTCTAATTCTGTTAACTTCATAATTTACCTTGTGGCATTTTTTATTTTTATGGATGAAATTATACTACTAATAAACCTAAATTAAAAGTAAAGTATCTATTTATTTAAGAATTTTTTGATAGAATTTCAATCTTCAATCATAAAAGCTCGATTAACTCAGTGGTAGAGTGCCTCCATGACATGGAGGTGGTCAGAAGTTCAAATCTTCTATCGAGCACCATTTAAAACCCAAAACTAAAACCAAGAGTCATCCAAACAATCTTCTTTAGCATCTTTTAAAAAGTCTTTGTATTCACTTGAGTTCTTGTCAAGTTTTTTATACTCTTCATAAACATAGCCTTTAAAAACTGCATCATCTAAACAAGCACATAATTTCGTATCATTTGTGTCATTGCAAGTGCTTAACATCTGCTCTTTTTGTTTGTCATCCCAGCCTACATAACTATTGTAGTATGGATAAAGTGTCCAGATAGCAAAACCAATCGTTAGAACAATATTGACTATATATTCTCTTTTTTTAGTCTCTATATATTTTTTCACATCATAAGAAATCAAAATCAAAAAGATTATTTGCATAGTTATATTAAACCAATCACTGTCCATAAAATCAAACATTTTTTTGCTCTCT
>JALTUB010000001.1 GCA_027047745.1 Sulfurimonas sp. | reverse complement strand
ACATTTCCAACAGAAAGGTTTACAGTCTCACCAGCATAAGCACCAATCTGGAAAGATTTGTTAGTAA
The DNA here is from genome assembly GCA_027047745.1 of Sulfurimonas sp. Taxonomy (GTDB): domain Bacteria; phylum Campylobacterota; class Campylobacteria; order Campylobacterales; family Sulfurimonadaceae; genus Sulfurimonas. The sequence goes on along the minus strand of JALTUB010000001.1, from coordinate 3,044 downwards.
AAGTACCATCTAGGAGTTTTTGACCATTAAACTGTGTAGTTTTTGCGATATTGTTTGCTTCTTGGAGAAGACGAGTAATATCTTTTTGGATAGCTCCACGAGAATCAGCATTTTGACCATCAGAAGCTGCTTGGATTGATTTGGTTCTTACTGAGTTGATGATTTTAACATACTCATTAAGAGCACCATCAGCAGTTTGTACAACAGCAACACCATCGTTTGCATTTCTAATAGCTTGACCAAGACCTTGAGCTTGTGAACGAAGACTATCTGCAATAGTCATACCAGAAGCATCATCTGCCGCAGTGTTGATACGAAGACCTGAACTTAAGCTTTTTAAACTTTTGTCTAAAGCTTGGTTAGTCATAAGAGAGTTTCTATGTGCGTCCATTGCCGCAATGTTTGTGTTAATTCTAAATCCCATAATAAATCCTTTTAGGGTAAGAGCCTTTCGCTCTTAATAAGTTTTGTATCTTAGCATCCTTGCCTCGATATGCTTATAATATCGTCACTTAAAAAAATAACTTTAGGAAATTTGTAAATTTCTTTACTAGATTGGATATTTTACTTTTATGATAAAAAAGGTTATAATAACTAAAATAGACAAAAAGGATATCTAATGCATACTATATCAGCTACAGAGATTAAGCAAAATTCTGTGAGGTTGCAAGAAGCACTCCGTGATGATATTCTTATCACAAAAAGAGATAAGCCTTTTGTTGTAGTAATGGACTATGAAAAATACCTAAAAATTAATGCAACAAATGATGAGTGGAGTTTTTGGACAGATAAAGAGATAGATAATTTTGGAAAAATCGCTATAGGTTTAAGTAAAAATGATTTTGATGACTTGGATGAAGATTATCAGTCATGGTAGGAAACATTTATTTTATCAACATGCCTTATTCTGATTTTAAACAAGTCAAGGGAAGACCTGTTTTAGTATTTAAAAGTATTGATAAAGATGATTTACTTATTCTTCCTCTTACAAGTAACTTAAAACGAGAAGGCATACTCATAACAGATAACGACATAGAAGATGGTAAGCTAAAAAAAGAGTCTGTCATCATAGTGCCAAAACTAACAGCGATAGATTCCTCTTTGATAAAAGGCTCAAGATTTATAGCTTCGCTAAAAGAAACTTCTTTCACAAAAGTAAAACGAGAACTTTGTTTAAAACTTGGATGTTAAACTTTTAGCTCATTTTCTCTATTTAACTTTATTTCGATACACTTCCAAAATCAAAACAAACTACTATACTATATATAGGGATACAATTTGGATTTAATAATCGTTGAGTCACCTGCAAAGGCTAAGACTATAAAAAACTTTTTAGGTAAGGGTTATGAAGTTATCGCTTCAAAAGGTCATATCAGAGACCTGCCTAAATCTCGCTTTGGAATCAAAGTAGATGAAGATACTTCTCATCTTGTTCCAACTTACTCAGTAGCAAAAGAGAATGCACCAACAGTTAAAGAGATAAAAGCTCTTGCAAAAAAAGCAGATACTATCTATATCGCGACCGATGAGGATCGTGAGGGTGAAGCTATCGGTTGGCATATCGCTCATGCTATGAAAAAAGACCCAGAGGAACTTCCTCGCATAGTCTTTCATGAGATAACAAAAACAGCTATAAAACATGCACTTGATTCTGCAAGAAAGATAGATATGGATATGGTAAACGCTCAACAAGCTCGCCGTATTCTTGACCGTGTAGTTGGGTATAAACTCTCTCCTCTTCTTGCTTCAAAAATCCAAAAAGGTTTAAGTGGTGGTCGTGTTCAAAGTTCTACTTTGAAGCTTGTGGTTGATAGAGAACGAGAGATAAAAGCTTTTGTTCCTGTGGAGTATTGGACTATAGATACTGCATTTAAGACAAATATTGACGCAAATCTTATATCTCACAAGGGTAACAAAATAGACAAAATGTCTATAGAGAACAAAACACAAGCCGAAGAGATCACAAAAAGTGTAAAAGCTGATAGTTTTAGTATCTCTAAGATAGAAACAAAAGAGAGACGAAGTAAAACTCCTCCACCTTTCATGACATCAACTCTGCAACAAACGGCTTCAAGTAAACTAGGTTTCACTCCTAAAAAAACTATGATGGTAGCTCAAGCACTCTATGAGGGTGTTAAAACTCCTGATGGAACAAGTGGTGTGATAACTTATATGAGAACAGATTCACTAAACTTAGCAAACGAAGCAGTTAGTGCAGTTCGTGGTATCATTGAGAGCCGTTATGGTGCAAAATACTTACCAAAAGAGCCAAAAGTTTACACTAAAAAGTCAAAAAATGCACAAGAAGCTCATGAGGCTATAAGACCTACAATGTTACAGTTTACGTCTGAAGTGGCACAAAGTTTTCTAAAAGCTGATGAGATTAAACTTTATCGTCTTATTTATCAAAGATTTATGGCTTGTCAAATGGAAGATGCAAAGTTTGAGCAACAAAGCATTATCTTTAAAGGTAATGAAAATGAGTACCGTGCCAGTGGTAGAAAACTGATATTTGACGGTTTTTATGCTGTGACAGGTGCAGAAGATAAAGATAAACTTCTTCCTACTCTAAAAGAGGGAGACAAAGCAGAGATACAGTCAGTAAAACCTGAACAACATTTCACTGAACCACCTGCTAGATATAGTGAAGCAAGTCTTATCAAAAAACTAGAGTCAGAGGGTGTTGGTCGTCCATCTACTTACGCCCCAACTATCGCAACTCTTAGTGGTCGTACTTATGTTACCATAGAAAAAAAGCAAATCGTCCCTACAGAGATGGCTTTTACAGTAACTAAAATCCTCGAAGAGAACTTTGCAAACATCGTAGATATATCTTTTACTGCAAATATGGAAGAGAAACTAGATGAAGTAAGTGAAGGAAAAGTTGACTGGCAAAAACTTCTTTATGACTTTTATTTTCCATTTATGAAACAGGTAGAAGATGGAAAAGAGAACATAGTTTCACTAAAACTTGCAAAACCACTAGGCAGAACTTGTCCAAAATGTGGTGAACATGAGCTACTTCTAAGAAGTGGTCGTTTTGG